>NZ_QUAC01000246.1 GCF_003389455.1 Streptomyces inhibens
CGCGCTCGGCGCGGCCCGGCGCAGCCTGCGCTGCCAGCTGTTCGCCTCCGCCTGTTACGTCGGCGGTGGGCTCGGCGGGGCGGCCGTCGCCGGCACGGTCGGCTCGGCCTGGGGCGTCGCCGCCGCGACCGTCAGCGGCTCCGCCGTGTGGTGGCTGCAGCTGCGGTCCGCCCTGCGCGAGCACCACCACAACCCCCTCCCCGAAGTGAGGACCTCATGACCGCCCAACCCAGGCTGAGCATCGGCCTGCCCGTGTACAACGGCGAGGAGTACCTCGCCGAGTCGCTCGACGCCCTGCTCGGCCAGACCTACGAGGACTTCGAGCTGGTCATCTCCGACAACGCCTCCACCGACGGCACCCAGGACATCTGCCGCAAGTACGCCGCGCAGGATTCACGCATCCGGTACCTCCGGCTGCCCCGGAACATCGGCGCCACGCCGAACCACAACCGTGTGTTCGCCGAGTGCCGCGGCGAGCTGTTCAAGTGGGCCTCGCACGACGACCTTTACGCCCGCGACCTGCTGCAGCGCTGCGTTCAGGCGCTGGACGAGCGGCCGGACGTGATCCTCGCGCACACCGACCAGGCGGTCATCGACGGCGACGGTCAGGTGAAGGTCCCGTACGAGTACACGCTCGCCACCGACTCGCCGCACCCGCCGGAGCGCTTCCGCAGCATGCTGTTCGAGCCCGGCGGTGACGACTTCTACGGGGTGATCCGGGCCGACGCGCTGCGCCGGGTGAAACCGATGGACAGCTACCACCACGCGGACCGCACGTTCGTCGCCGAGATCACCCTGCACGGGCCCTTCCATCAGGTGCCGGAGCTGCTGTACTTCCGCCGCGACCACCCCACCCGCGCCGAGCGGGCGAACCCTTCCAAGCGCTCCCGGTGCGTCAACCTGGACCCGCGCCGGGCAGGCCCGCTGCACCCGACGCCCCGGCTGCTCGCCGAGTACATCTGGGGCTTCGCCTCGGCGATCCGGCGGGCGCCGTTGTCCCCGGCCGACCGGCGCGCGTGCTACCGCCACCTGGCCGCGTGGATGACCAGCCGGGTCCGGCCGGGCGCCGGCGAGCGGGTCGAGGACCGCGCCCCGGTCGACCCGGCCCTGCTCACGGTCTCCGTCGACGCCCTCGTCGCCGGCCGTGAGGGGAGGCAGGCATGACGTCCGCGGACGAAACTCCGGTGCGCGTCGGGGTGTTCGGCCTGCTCGGCTCCGGCAACCTCGGCAACGACGGGTCGCTCGAGGCCGTCCTCGGGTACCTCCGCGCCGAGCACCCGGAGGCGGTCGTGGACGCGCTGTGCGGCGGGCCCGAGGCTGTGACGACCCGGTTCGGGATCCCCGCCACGCGGCTGCACTGGAATCGCGCGGAGTACCGGACCGCGTCACGTGCGGGCGCGATCGCGGCGAAGGGTCTGGGCAAACTCGTCGACGTCTTCCGCACCGCCGCCTGGGTGCGCCGGCACGACGTGGTGATCGTGCCGGGCATGGGCGTCCTGGAAGCCACACTGCCGCTGCGGCCGTGGGGCTTCCCGTACGCGCTGTTCCTGCTCTGCGCGAGCGGCCGGCTGCTGCGTACCCGGGTCGCGCTGGTCAGCGTCGGCGCCGCCGAGATCGGCAACCGGCCCACTCGGGCCCTGGTGCGCTGGTCGGCGCGGCTGGCCACGTACCGGTCGTACCGGGACGCCCAGTCCCGTGACGCGATGCGGGCGATGGGCGTGGACACCGCGCGCGACGAGGTCTACCCGGACCTCGCGTTCGCCCTGCCGACGCCGCGGGAATGGGGTATCCCCTGCTCGGAGCTTGTCGGAGAGCTTGGGGAAGCGCCCTCGGGCCCGCCGGGCGCGGTCTGCGTCGGCGTCATGGACTTCCACGGCGGCAACGACGACCGCGCCCGGGCCGAGGAGATATACCGGCGCTACCTCGACGGGACGATCCGGTTCGTCCGCACGCTGGTCGAGGAGGGCAGGCCGGTCCGGCTGCTCACCGGCGACGAGTGCGATGCGTCGGTGGTCGCCGCGATCCTCGACGCGGTGGACTCACCGCTGGTCACCGCTGCCGAGCCGTCCTCACTGGCCGACCTGATGAAGGAGATGGCGGCTGCCGACACCGTGGTGGCGATCCGGTACCACAACCTGATCTGCGCGCTGAAGACCGGCACGCCGGTGCTCGCCCTCAGCTATGCGGCGAAGAGCGACGCGCTCATGGACCGGATGGGGCTGGGCGCGTACTGCCACCCGGCGCGCGAGGTCGACGCCGACCGGCTGCTCGAGCAGTTCCGGGCGCTGGAGAAGCGATCGGCCGAGCTGCGGCAGACCCTCACCGAGCGGAACCTGGCCGCCGCCCGGCAACTCAAGCACCAGTTCACCGCCTTGACCGCGGCCCTGTTCCCGGCGGCCGACCACGCCCACGCCTTGCAGGAGGCTCCATGAATGCGCCCGGAATGAAAGCGACCGAAGTCCCGGCGATCGTCGGCGCGTACCTCTTCGAGCCGACGCCGTACGCCGACGAGCGCGGCTTCTTCTGCCGCACCTTCGACGCCGACGTGGTCCGCTCGGTGGGCCTCGACCCGGACACCTTCGTCCAGGACAGCGTGTCCCGCTCGGTCCGGGGCGTGCTGCGCGGCCTGCACCTGCGCTCCGGCTCGGGCGAGGCCAAGCTGGTGCGGTGCTCGTACGGGAGGATCTTCGACGTCGTCGTGGATCTGCGGACGGACTCGCCGACCTACCGCAACCGGGCCTTCTTCGAGCTGTCCGACGAGACGCAGACGACCCTGTACATCCCGGCGGGGTGCGCACACGGCTTCCAGGCGCTGACCGAATCCGCCGACACCTCGTACCGGATAGACCGCCCGCACGATCCGGCCGAGGACGTGACGATCGCCTTCGACGACCCGGAGCTCGCCATCCCCTGGCCGCTGCCGGTCACATCGATGTCCCAGCGGGACCGGGAGGCGCCGAGCCTCGCCGAGGTCCTGAAGCAGAAAGAGAGCTGAAGTCAGCGTGGAGACCGAAGAGTTCCTCCTGCCCCGGTCGCGGATCGCGAACGAGCGGCTGCACGCCATGATCCCCGGGGGCGCGCACACCTACGCCAAGGGCGACGACCAGTACCCCGAGAACCTGGCCCCGGTCATCAGCCACGGCCGCGGTGCCCACGTGTGGGACATCGACGGCAACCGCTACATCGAGTACGGGTCCGGCCTGCGGTCGGTCAGCCTCGGCCACGCCCACCCACGCGTGATCGAGGCGGTGCGGCGGGAACTCGACCGCGGCAGCAACTTCGTCCGGCCGTCCATGGTGGAGGTCGAGGCCGCGGAACGCTTCCTGGCCACGGTGCCGACCGCCGAGATGGTGAAGTTCGCGAAGAACGGCTCCGACGCCACCACCGCCGCGGTGCGCCTCGCCCGCGCCGCCACCGGGCGCCCGCGGGTGGCCATCTGCGCCGACCATCCGTTCTTCTCCGTCGACGACTGGTTCATCGGCACCACACCGATGTCCGCCGGTGTTCCGGCGGCGACCAACGAACTCACCGTGGCGTTCCCTTACGGGGACCTGGCCGCCACGGAGGAGCTGCTCACCCGGTACCAGGACGAGGTCGCCTGTCTGATCCTCGAACCTGCCAGCCACACCGAGCCACCGCCCAGGTACCTCGCCGGCCTGCGCGAGCTGGCCGACCGGCACGGCTGCGTACTGATCTTCGATGAGATGATCACCGGCTTCCGCTGGTCCGAGGCGGGCGCTCAGGGCCTGTACGGTGTCGTGCCCGACCTCTCCACGTTCGGCAAGGCGCTGGGCAACGGGTTCGCCGTCTCCGCGCTGGCCGGGCGCCGCGAGCTGATGGAGCGGGGCGGGCTGCGTCACTCCGGCGACCGGGTGTTCCTGCTGTCCACCACGCACGGTGCGGAAACGCACTCGCTGGCCGCCGCGATGGCCGTGCAAACCACCTACGTCGAGGAGGGCGTCACCGCGCGGCTGCACGCCCTCGGCGACCGGTTGGCCGCCGGTGTCCGCGACGCCGCGGCGAGCATGGGCGTCGGCGACCACGTAGTCGTCCGGGGCCGGGCCAGCAACCTGGTCTTCGCCACCCTCGACGAGAACCGGCAGCCGTCGCAGCAATACCGCACCCTGTTCCTGCGCCAACTCCTCGCGGGTGGGGTGCTGGCCCCGTCGTTCGTGGTGAGCAGCGCGCTCGACGACGCCGACATCGACCACACCGTCGACGTGGTGGCCCAGGCATGTGCGGTATACCGGAAGGCACTGGACACCGCTGACCCCACCCCCTGGCTGGCCGGACGGCCGGTGAAGCCCGTTTTCCGCCGCTTGGCGTGACGTGACGTGACGTGACGTCAGCGACGCTGCCGCTGACCGGCGTCGGCCGTCCGATCGACCAGCCAGTCGGCCATCCGGTCGACCAGCCACGCGGTCGCCGGTATCACCGCCAGCGCGGTGCACCAGCCGCCGAGGACGTCGGTCGGATAGTGCGCGCCCAGGCCGACCTGCGCCCAGCCCATGGCGGCGCCGCCAACCAGCGCCGCGGCGAGCACGAGCAACGTGCCGGCCGTCCTGCCGAGGCCGAACCGGCCGGTCGCGAGCAGCGCCACCATGAGGGCGAGCGCGGTGAGGAAGGCGGTGTGCCCGCTCGGGTAGGACAGGTTGCCGTCGCCGTGGATGGTGCGTCCTGCCAGGTGCTTGAGCAGCGTCGCCGTCCCCACGGTCATGCCGGCACCGGCAACGACGAGCACTGCCGCGCGAGGACGCCGAAGCAGCAGGCAGCCCGTCACGGCGGCCACGACCAGCGTCGCCGCTCCCACGGGCTCCCCCAAGAAGTCCATGGCCAGAGCGACGTACCGCCACGGCGGCCGCAGACTGTCCGCCGTCGGCTGGATGATCCACCTGTCCACCACGCCGGGCTCGCTGTGGCCGGCGTACAGGACCCCGAGCGCGACGACCACCAGCGCGGCGAGGGCCGTGATCAGCCCGAGCCACGGGCGCAGCGACGGGGGCAGCACCGCGGGCCCCGGTCGGCCGGTCACACGCCCACCGCGCCCGGTCGACCTGCGGTAGCTTGCCATGAAGGGCAGATGGTGTTCCGGATCTTGACTTCTTGAGGCAGGGTTAGGCTGCGGCCCTTCATCCGACCGGTGGGCAGCCATGAATCAGCGCCTTCCTGTTTCCCCTGCGGCAGGCACTCTTGAAGACTGCCCAGCCGGCTTTCGGTGACCTTCTTGTCTGCCATGCGCAGCAGTGGTTTGTGTGCCAGTTCCCGTGGGACCACGAGCCGGTCAACGACCGGCGGATCGACCTGCTGATGCCCGCGCCGGCGACCGCGCCCCACGACGGCGGGGCGTTGTTTCCGGACGGCTCCGGTGACCGTAAGTCCGGGCACGCCACGGCCTATGTGTCCCGTCCGTACCTCGGCTCCCGCGGGCCGGTCGGAAACGGCATTGTCGCGGCCACCACCGCCCGGGCCGATGAGCGCGTGCACTACCCGCCACACACCGTGCACTACCCGCCGCACACCGTGCCCTACCAGCCGGCTCCGACCCTGCCCCAAGGTCCTACCAATCCGGCGTTTCGCACCAAGGGCCAACTGGCTGCCCACCTGGTGGCCCGGGCCCGCGCCGCGCGCATCGCGTTTCGGGCTCTGGTCGCCGACTGCCTCTACGGCCCCAGCAAAAGCCCGCACTTCATCGCCGAACTCGACCGCGCCGCGACCCCCTACGTGGTGGCGGACGAGCCGAACACCCCGCTCATGACCAAGACGGGGGAAAGCCCGCACACCGTCGCAGACCATCCGGCAGATGCGATGCACCTCCCCCTCCCGTCGGGGCCGTTGACGCCATGCCACCCGCCGCTACCGCGATGCCGTGCCCCCGACAACTGCCCGCTGCCGCCCGCCGACATGGCCGGGATCGTCAGATGTACGGGCTGCGCGGCTGGACCGAGCAAGATCGCAAACACGTCGAGCGCGAACTGGCCTGGGCCGACTCGACTTCCAGGTCCGCTCCGGCCAAGCGATCCAACGCCACTGGACGCTGGTCGACGTAGCCTTCGGCTTCTTCTGGCGCCAACTCCCCACCAACGAGCCCCCGTCGTGTCGGACTTGGCCCGCGCGGGCGCCGTCAGCATGTCCATCACCCTGGCCAAGGGCATCGGAATCAGTCTCCACTTGCCACCCTAACCAACATCCGGTCGCGGCAAACCGCCGTCGGACAGTCCGCGTGTCAACACTCCGCGAATTTTGGTTCTGGATCGCCTTTCCGTGCCCGAAAGCGGGCCGCTGCACCCCCTCACCTCAGACGAGGAGGGCATGGCCGCTACCGTGTTCGGGCATATCGCCTCCCATTACGACCAGGTCCACCTCACCTCCCACGCCTCGCGGCCCACTGCCCTCGGCTCCTGCACCCAGTCGTCCCTGGCAGCCGTCGGCGACGCCAGCGGGGCGGTACACCTCTGGTCTCTGACCGAGTACCGCCCAATGCCGAAATCCCGCCGCCTCCATACGGTCCCGGTTACGGCCGTCGCCTGCCTGCGACTAGCCGAAGAAGATCTCACCTTCGTCATCAGCGCCGCTTTCGACGGATCGATCCGCATGTGGGAAACCTCCCAAGACCCGATGGAATCACCCGTCGACCAACGGCCGGCCCTCGTTACGGCCCTCGCCGCCGCCGACACCCCCGCCGGCCCGCTGCTCGCCGCCGCATGGAACGATGCCGAGATCCACGTCTGGCACCTCACGAGCGGGAACGTCCGGACTCTGCCGATGCTCTACCGCTGCAGTGCCCTGACGCTCTCCTCTGCCGGACAGCTGACCGTCGGCGGCCCAGACGGCGTCCACGCAACGCGACTTGACCTCGAACGCCTCTGGGACTGATCACAACCCCTCAAATCACCGAGAGGCAGTTTCGTCCCCGGATTTCTGTTTGGCTGCGGAGCGATGCCGTGGATGGTTGTGGGGTGTTGGTCCACGTAGAGGCAGTACACCAGGTTCCATCGGGGCCCATGAGGGCCCGCGTTCACTCGGCGGCGGGCACTGCTGTGGTGCTCTGGCGGGGCGCCCGGAGGAGGTGGGCCGCGAGCACCATGACGAGTGGACCCTCGGTGAGGGCTTCGTCTGAGAAGGCAACACTCGGGCGACGGTGACGCCCGTCACAGGACGTCCATGTCACAACTCGCCGAGCTGCCCCGTCAAAGGTGTGTAACCGCCAGACAACGGCAATGGAGCGCATCATGGAAGCACGTCTGAACCCCTTCACCAACCCGGTCCTGGGCAAGGTCTTCAAGCACATCATCGCCGCAGGCAAGGTGCTTGAGGGCTCGACCTTGCCGGCCTCGACGCAGGAACTGGTGAAGCTCCGCGCCAGCCAGATCAATGGCTGCGGCTTCTGCACAGACATGCACTTCAAGGACGCCGTGCACGCCGGAGAGTCCGCGGAGCGCCTCAACTTGGTCGCGGCTTGGCGGGAGGCCACGGTGTTCACCGAGGCCGAGCGCGCGGCGCTGGAGCTGGCGGAGGAGGCCACTCGCATCGCTGATGCGGCCGGCGGCGTCCCGGACGAGGTCTGGGCGAACGCCGCCAAGCACTACGACGAGGACCAGCTCGCCGCCCTGGTGGGTGTCATCACCGTCATCAACGCCTTCAACCGCGGGAACGTCATGCTCCAGATGCCCGCCGGCGACTACCAGCCCGGCCAGTTCGGATAACCAGGAGTGCCGTCTGAGGCGACCGGGTCTGCCCCGGACCCGGTCGGCAGCCGGCAGGCGGCTGCGCCCCAGCCGCGCAGAACAACTGCCGCGGTTTCGGTACCTTCACCCCGCCCGCAGAGCCGTTCGCGAGCGCCGCCGACAGCCGGTCCAGGCCGTCCGTCATCCGCCGCTTCAGGCCGGCGACGAACGCGGGGTGCCGGTGAGAACCGTGTCACCAGCCGCAAACGGCGGTGTTCAGTCCTCTGACCTGGAGAGCCGGGGCAGTTCTGCCGTGTTGGTCGCCTCAGTGAGCGCGAGGCGGCCACCCTTGAGTTCGGGCACGTACTTGTAGATGGTGTTGCGGGAGACGCCGAGGAGCTTCGCGATGGAGGCGACGGTGTTCTCCGGGCGGGCGAGTAGGTCGCGGACGTGGCGGATCTGCTCAGTCATGGCCGGCGGGCGGCCGAGCCGGGCGCCGCGGGCCCGCGCGGCGGCCAGGCCCTCGTTGGTGCCCTGGATGATGAGTTCACGGATGAACTCCGCGAGCGCGGAACCTCAGTCGGTGGCCTTGTGACCTCTCGCTGTGAAGGTTGAGCGTTCCTCATCGAAGGCTGGTGACGGCAGTTCTTCTCACCGATGGTTAAGCGCGCAGGTCAGAGCGTTGTGTCGAACGCCGTGGCGAGGCGGCCGCTACGGCTCCAGCACCATGCGCCGGCCGTGTCGCCACTTTCTGAAGGGGCCGCACACTCCTCTGACCTGCGGCGCGCCCGTCACTCAACGTTCGGCGAGAACGCTCAGGCTTCGCTGCGAGAGGTCACCTTGGCGGCGGGGTCCGGCGTGCTGTGTCGAGTGAACGCCCACAGCACGAGCCCGAGGCAGCTGAACGCGGCACCCAGTGCGCATACGGCGCCCCAGCCGGCCACCGTGTAGAGGGAGGTCGCGGCGATGGCGCCGGTGGCGCTGCCGATCGAGTAGAAGACCATGTATCCGCCGATCAGCCGGCTGCCCGCGTCCGGGTGCAGCGCGTAGATCAGGGTCTGGTTGGTGACATGGACCGCCTGCACGGCGAGGTCGAGAAGGATCACCCCGACGACCAGGGCCCAGAGCGAGCTGCGGGTGAAGGCCAAGGGCAGCCACGAGGCGGCGAGCAGTGCCAGGGCGATGCCGGTGGTCCGCCGGGAGAGTCCGCGGTCGTTCAGGCGGCCCGCCACGGTCGCGGCCAGGGCGCCGGCGACACCGATCAGCCCCAGTGCCCCGATCGCGCTGTGGGGCAGGAAGTACGGGGCCTGACTGAGCGGCAGCGCGACGCTGCTCCACAGGGTGCTGAAGGCGGCGAAGATCAGCAGACCGAACAGGGCCCGGAGCCGCAGCAGTCGTTCCCGTGCGAACAGGGTGATCGTGGAGCGCAGGAGCTGTCCGTAGCGCAGGGTTGTCGGCGGAGCGTCACTGTGGCGCGGCAGCACTCGGTACAGGACCAGGGCGAGCAGAGCGGTGAGCGAGGCCGAGGCGAGGTAGACGGAGCGCCAGCCCGCGAGATCGGCCATGAGGCCGGATGCGGTGCGGGCGAGCAGGATTCCGATGACCACGCCGCTGGTGACCAGACCAACCACCCGTCCGCGCCCGGCGGGAGGGGCCAGTGATGCCGCGAAGGCCACCAGCGTCTGCGTGACGACCGCGAGAAGCCCCGTCGCGGCCATGCCCGCGAGCAGGATCGCCGCCGTGTGGGCGGCGGCTACCACGGCCAGCGCCACCACCAGGAGCAGCAACTGGGCCACGATCAGCCGTCTGCGGTCGGCCACGTCGCCCAGCGGCACGAGGAAGAAGAGTCCCAGCCCGTATCCGACGTGCGTGAGGGTGACCACGCTGCCGATGAGTGCCGGGCTCATGGCGAGGTCGTGGCCCATGGTCACCAGGAGCGGCTGGGAGAAGTAGACGTTGGCCACCGCGGCCCCGCAGGCGACGGCGAACAGTATGACGACGCCACGGGACAGGACGAACGCGGAACCTTCCCCGCCTCGGGCCTCGGTCCGTCGTGTCACAGCCTCACCGTTGCCGGGCATCAGCACTCCTCCGCATATCTGGTTTCATCTTGCTACCAATGGCGACGCGGCGACGGTAACCTTTTTGGTAGCATGTTGCAACCGTCGTGAGAGTGAGGGACGCCATGGTGACCAGGACGCGCTTCGACGACAGTGAATGTCCCGTCGCCCGGTCGGTGGACGCGATCGGCGACTGGTGGTCCCTGCTGATCGTGCGGGACGCCTTCGACGGAAGCCGGCGTTTCGGGGAGTTCCAGCGCAGCCTCGGCGTGGCGAAGAACATCCTCACCGCGCGTCTGCGCACCTTGGTCGCCGGCGGTGTCCTCGAATCCGTCCCCGCCTCGGATGGCAGCGCCTACCGCGAGTACGTACTGACTCCGAAGGGCAAGGCGCTCTTCCCCGTCATCGTGGCACTGCGGCAGTGGGGCGAACAGAACTTCTTCGCCCCCGGCGAACCACACTCACAGTTGGTCGACCGCCAACAGGGACATCGCCTCCGCGCACTGGAAGTGCTGTCTGCGGACGGGCGACGGCTGAACCCCGACGACACCACCGTCCACAAGATCTCCACCCAGTGAACTGAGCCGGAGACCCGGCGCCGACACGCCGCTCTGCCGATGATTCCGAGGCCGGGTGGGATGAACGGCGCGAAGGGTTGCGGCGCGTGCTGCGGAAAGCGTCCGGGGCCACCGGCCACCGGCCACCGGCCAGTCGCCTCGCTCATTGCCCTGTGCTGGCCGGGGTTCGGGCCGGTGCTTACCGCTCGGAAGGGCTGACGGCCCACACGTCCTCAGCCGGTGCCCGATCGCCTGCGGTGCGGGGGCCGGGCACCGTTGCCACTGCGAGATCGAGGCGGGCGGCCATGTCGAGGTTCACCTCGCCGTACGGCCGTACATGGGACCAGAACAGCGGGGTCAGGCCGCGCAGGTCGGCGGGGGTGAGCAGGTCGGCCCACTCCGGCTCGTCCAGGATGTCTTGGAGCATCAGGGTGTTCACGTAGACCAGGGCCGACTGCAAGATTCTGAGGCAGAGTACGAACATCTCCTGCTCGTCGCGCCGGTTCGAGGCGATCTCCCCGCCCTTGCCGTAGGCGATCACGGAGTTCGCGCCGTTGGAGGACTCCATCACGTTCTGGCCCTCCTCGATCTCCCGCTGGAGGTCCCGCAGCCGCAGGTAGCGGGCCATGAAGGTGGTCTTCTGCGCGCGGCCGACCTCCAGCGTCGCCGCGTAGGTGGGGTGGGAGGCGTTGCGGGTCAAGCGCCGCAGGATCGCCTCGGTGGACGCGGTGCGCGCGCGGATCGCGATCGCATACTTGATCATCTGGTCGTACTGCTGAGTGATGAGCTCCCAGCGGATCGGCCGGGTCAGCGCCGGAGTCAGTAAGCGTCCGGTTCGCCGACCACCGGCCGTTACAGCTTGACCTTGTTGATCCGCTTAATCCTGGGCAGCAGGTCGAAGTTCAGCAGTCTCGTGATGCCGAACCCGATTTCCGACTGGCCTTGCGAGTCGGTGTAGTTGGCTTCCACGACCATGGTGGTGCCGTGCCGCATGGCGCCTTCGATCATCGCGGCCCCTCGGACACGGTGCAGTTGATCAGCTGGGAGTGGATGGCCAGGGACTTCTTCTCCACATGCCAGTAGATGAGCACTCCTCGGCCTCCGTAGCGCGAGTGCCACTCGGTGAACAGGTTCTGATCGTAGGCGCGGACATGGGTGGAGTCGGAGGCGACTGCGGTCGAGCCGTGGCCCCACCACTCGGTGCTGCGGGCGGTGAAGGCGGCGTTCGCGATCTGGACGGCGATGGCGCGAGCGGCCTCGGCGGACAGATACCGCCGCCGTACGTACCGCAGCTCGTCCTCGGTGTGCCCATGGTCCCTGGACGCCACCGCCTTGATCCCGGAATTCGTGCCGTAGGCGTAGATGACCAGCAGCAGGCGTTCGGCCAGCACCTCCGCCGACAGGCTGCCGCCGGAGACGGAGGTGACCGCGTTAAGGGAGCCGGTCCGCAGCACCGCTTCCTTCAGCATGTCGATCAGGGGCACGATGCCCCACCGCCTCTGTACCTCGCCCTTGATCCTGCGCAGGTTGCGCGGCTCAGGCTGGAGCCGGATCGCCCCGGACTTCCGCTCGGCGATGTCCAGCCAGGACAGCTTGGGCATCTTGTCGTTGAGCAGGGTCAGTTTGGCTTCGGTCACTTTCAGCAGCAGCGTTTGGCCATGAGATTCAGCAGCAGTTGGCGACCGCGGATCTCGCGAATGTTCACGAGAAATGACGTCGGTCCGTTCGCACCTCGCTCAACGCGCCACGGACGGGCTCAGAGCAGCAGTGTGCACCCTTGTTGGCCTTGACGTTGGCCTTGACGTTGACCTTGACCTGTTGAAATGCCTCCCACACCATCGACTTGGGGATGTCAAACGACTTGACCTTGACCTGCGGCCTTGAACCGTTCATCTGGCTCCTCCCGGGAACTCCGGTTGACCACCAAACAAGATCGGGACAACCCGCCCCCTTTGCTCCAGCCCCATTACAGGGACTTCAGCGCTACTACGAGGCGGTCCGTCCCCCTGCCACGCATCGGTACTCCGCCCCTCACAGTTTCAGCTGCTTGGGGTTCTCCCTTATCGCCAAAAGGATCGCCCGCAGGTCCGTTCACGTTGGCGGCAAACCGCCTCGATGTCCAGTCCAACTTGCCCTCCGGTTCCGAAGTTGAGTCGGAGTCTCTTTCACAGAATCACCTGGTTCACGTCAACTCCCTTGCGGGCCGGGTACCAAGTCCCGTATCCGGCCAGTTATGCGGGAGACCACTGGAAGCCGTGGCAACTCTCCCGGTTTCCTGCTGCCTTTCGGCCGCCGGCGTTCGCTTTTTGAACCATCCTGTCCCACTGGGGATATCCGCCTCCCTCTCGGTTGGCCTACCAAGAACGGCGTATGCCGACTTGGACCCCAGCCGGGGTTTCCGTGTTCCGCACGTGTGAGATACGACCGGGGTGGGTGCCCTTTATATCCTGGGGGCGGTGGTGTCCTTCCGGGCGAACGGGAGTGGCCCGCCCGGCACCTGCCGTTTCGCAACGGCCAGCCCTACTGCCCTGCTGACACAACCCATCGCAGAGGTCCTCAGTCTCGAGACATCAACCAAGGGTTCAGTCACCTTCACCCGCCCGGCCTTCCCCTCGCCCGTAACTCCCGGATGGAACGGGAGCCCTCCGGCTTTCCCCCGAGCTCCGCACCCTGCCGTTACCAGCAACGCACGTCGGGGTGGGGACTGATCACATGGACACTGATCAGGACCTACACCATCGACATCGTCGAACCTCCAAAGGTGCAATCACTCACAACGTGCGACCTCACGTCGCACCACCGCCTTGAGGAGTGCCCTCCTCTGTAGGCGCAAGTCGGCCGCGGTCGATCACGCCAGCCTTCAACCATCCCGAGATCAGGTCCCTGGCGGGGAACTGGCCGAGCATGGTCATGAGGTGGTCGTGGTCGATGCGGTCGAATGCCGCCGATAGGTCCGCGTCCAGGACCCACAGACGTTTCGGGTTCTTGCCCTTCGCCGTCCGGAAGATCGCGGATATCGCGTCCTGGCAGCTGCGGCCGGGCCTAAAGCCATATGACCTCGGCTCGAACCGCGCTTCCTGCTCGGGCTCCAGCGCGTTCTTCACGCGGGCCTGGAGGACCCGGTCACGGATGACCGGGATGCCGAGCGGTCGCTGTTTCCCGTTGCTCTAGCGGATGAACACTCGTTTGACCGGCCTGGCCTTCCAGTGCTTCGACGACCGGTGGATCCCGGCCGCCAGCTCGCCCCTCGCCTTAGGGGTGAGGGCTCGCTCCCCGTCGATGCCAGCGGTCTTGCGACCACTGCTCTGCTGCGTTATCCGTTTCACGCTGACCAGCGTGTTGCTTCGGCTCCGCAGCATGAGCTTCTGCAAGTTGCGGACCTTCTTCCAGTCCTCTTCCTGCGTCGCCTTGAAGATCCTCTGCCTCAGCCGCCGTACGTTCTCTTCGCGAGTGGCCCAGTCGATCGACCTCGGTGTCGGGTCGATAGTGGGGTGCTGCTCACGGCAACCATCGCACTGGGGTCACCCGGCGGATGTGGATGAGCACGTCGAATGCATCGGCAAGGGAAGCAACGGCGAGGTGCTCGTCGGCGTCGCGGGACGGGTCGTAGACGCCGCTGATAACGCGGGCCTTCGCCGGTCCGTCCCAACGGCGACGCACCGCGTCGCGACGCAGGTCCAGCCAGTGGGCGGGCAGATCCGTCTCGCCGAGCCTCGCGTCGATCAGATCTCCGGCCGGCTCCGGGACCACGGCGACACCGAGGTCTCCGTGATGGAATCCGATCGCCACGGAGACGTACTGCGCGCCGTACCACTTGCGCAGCAGGCTGCCTTCGCTGGGCTGCGGACCACGCTCGGGAGCCAGCGGGCTGGTCACCGCGGTCGCCGAAGTGTGACCGATCCCATCCCAGTAGACTATCCGCAGACCGGTCCGACGCTGGTAGTCGCCGATGGCACCAGCCCATACGGCGACATCGTCCGTGGACAAGCCTCGCCCGGCGACGCTGCGTTCGTGGAAGTCGACGATCATACGCATCCGCGCCAGGATGCCGTCGGCGTGGTCGGCGTCGAGCAACGGCCGGATCAGCGCGAGCGCTTCGCGGGCATGGTCGGCGAACGGGCGCCCCGGGTGGATTCCCCGGGCGCGCTGCACGTGCTCATCGGTGTGGTGAGCTGTCCGGATCGGTGCCAGGTGGGACGCCACCTCCGCCAGCCGTTCCGGGGCCGACCCACGTACGTGATCCAGGACGGCGTCGTAGTCCTCGGGCTGCGCCTGCACGGGTTTCACACCGAAGATCCGGATGGGGTCGTTCGGGTGCTCCCGGTTGAACGCCCGGATCCACTCCAATGTCGCGGCCATCTCGACGGTGCGCCAGGGGCGCCAGGCGCCGTCGAGGGCGGATGCGGCATCACCCTCGCCTGCGTGCACGTACCTGTCGAGGTCAGCGGCGACGCCGGCGCTGTCCTGTATGGCCAGCGCCCGGAACCCGTGGCGCTGGACCAGCCTGCGGAAGAGTTGGTCCCGTACCCCGAAGGTTTCCCGGGAGAATCGGGTGGACTCCCCGATGCCGACGATCGTTGTCGCAGCGGCGATCTTCTCGGCAAGCTCATCGAGCGTGGCGTCGGACAGCAGGCCGATGTCGGCTTGCTGCGGAGCGGACGATCCGGTGTGTGAAGGAAAGGAGCCATGGGGAGCGGCGGTGTTGTTTGTCATGCCTCCCAGGCTCCTACCTAAAGTTCGGTTGAGGTCAAGGAGGTTGGTGTGGCCGAGCCTCCAGGTTGGCCCGCGGGGTGTCGGGCGTCACGCCTGCCTGGAGCCAACCACGACGCTCAGGCGGGCCAACTCAGCCGCGAAGGGCCAGCTCAAGCGGTCAGTCACAGACGTGCCGGCGCTGGATCCCGCGCTGCCAGGAGAACCAGCGCATCGGATGAGTGCCCATCAAGGGCTTGAGCATCAGCTCCCGCACCGAACATGAGACGCTCTCCCCGCTGGACTTCCAGGACGCCGCTCATCGACCAGGCCAGCCCTCACCGAGCTCCACCCCCGCCCGGCTCCTGTTAACCGGCTCAGGGCGAAGCAAGTCTTCCCAGAAGTCCTGGTGTGACGACAACGGCACGGCCGGACTCAGGTCGGCCGGGGGAGCTGCCCCGCAATGACCTTCGCTCTGTTCCACGCCTTCAGGAGCGCAGCCACCTCTGTCTCCAGAGCCCAGTCTTCGGAACTGATGCCAACGAGGTTGACAATTGACCGCTTGGTGCCAAAAATCTTGGCGATTCGGTTCCAACTAGCGTGTCACACGCGGCGAGGAAGCCCAGGTCACTGCAGCCGACTGGTTCCAACTGCCGTGTCACGTCGTCACAGCCGCCCAGGGGTGTCGGGTGTGGCTTTGAGGACCTGCCCGGTCGATCAAGTTCGTAGCCAGATGGCGAGAGCCGCTGCAGTGGCGGTGCCGAGAACGACGTAGCCGCGCTTGTCGTAGCGCGTGGCGACCGCGTGGGACTGCTTCAGGCGGTTGATCGCCCGTTCGACGGTGTTGCGTTTCTTGTAGCGGTCCTCGTCGAAACCGGGTGGCCGTCCGCCGCGTGAGCCTCTGGGCAGGCGGGCGGCCTGGCTGTCGGTCTTCTCAGGGATGGTGTGGTGAATGCCCCGCCGTCGAAGGTACTCGCGGAGGGGGCCGTTGCTGTAAGCCTTGTCGGCCGCGACGCTGTCGGGTTTCTTGCGGGGCCGGCCCAGCCCGAGCCGGGGGCCCCGGACCTTCTCCAGCACCGGCACGAACTGGGTGCAGTCTGCCCGCTGACCCGGCGTGACGATCAGGGACAGCGGGCGGCAGCGTCCGTCGGCGCTCAGGTGGATCTTGCTGCTGAAGCCGCCGCGCGAGCGGCCCAGGCCCTCACCTCGCTCACCACCTCCACCAGCCGGCCGGCCAGGCTCTGCCACGGTGTCTCATCCTGGTGTTCTGCCGCCTCGTCCCCCTGTGGCGCGGCGGGCGCGGACGGCGGGTCGGTACGTGCACCGGCCGCGTGCTGATGCGCCCGCACGATAGTGGAGTCCACTGAGACGTCCTCGTCGATCTCACCCGCCGCGTCGGCCACGGCCTGAACCTGCTGCAGCAGCCGTTCCCAGGTGCCGTCGGCCGACCCAGAGCCGATGGCGCTCGTAGACCGTCTTCCACGGCCCGAACCGCTTCGGCAGATCGCGCCACGGTACTCCGGTCCGCACCCGGTGCAGAATCCCGTCGATCACCTGCCTGTGATCACGTCACCGCCCACACCGCCCGTTGCTCACCGGCAGGAACGGCCGCAGCCGTTCCCGCTCCGTATCCGACAGATTGCCGCGTTCGTCCCGCCGCACGCTCAGGACAACGGTCCGACCAGGCGACAGTCACATGACCGATCGGACAACTCTTGGCTCAGGGGCCGACGTATTCGTACACACCCCCGTGAGGGTGCCGCAGCACCGCTCGGTGACCGTTGGGGGTGGGTTGCGCCGGCATCAGCACGGTGGCACCGGCTGCAACCCCTTCCTCGACGGCAGCGGCCAGATCTGCGACCGCCAGAGTGGCACTCACTCCGGCGACCCTCTGCACTGCCTCGTCCGGACCGCAGAACAGAAGGAAGGGCCCGACACTCGCCAGATGCACACCGGCGAAGTTGAAGCGGTCGGCCGTCTGGCCGGTCAGCCGCTCGTAGAAAGGGATGGCCGCTTCCAGGTCGTCAACGCGCTGTCGTGCAATCACCGAGTCGATCTTCATCGGCATGCTGGAGCACCTCGTCAGGGTTAGGGGCTGTGTTCAACACTGTCGCGTTTATCGCAATCATCGTTTCGATCCCGGGGTGGCTGGCGCCGGACGACGCCAGCCACCCCGGGCCTACGAACGCTCAGCCATCGCCACGGCTTTGCCANATCGCCACGGCTTTGCCAGGCTGCGCGCTGGCGCAGCGAGATCCGGTTGCCGTCCGGATCCACTGCCTCGATGCGGACCCCGAACCCGTAGTCCTCCGGTTCGGGCTGGTCGAAGGTCACGCCGCGGTCGCGGAGCACCTTGAAGTCTGCCCGCAGGTCGTCCGATTCGAGGAAGAGCGGACCGGGGGTGACGCCCGGCTGCCGCTCGGCCGGCTGGTCCGAGGCGGCGGCGTGAGGCCAGAGCATGATCTCGATCGGACTGCCGGGGACGCCTACGGTGAGGAAGCGTCCGTCGGGGCCCGGGTAGTCGACGCGCTTCTCCAGGCCGAGCTGTTCCGTGTAGAACCTCAGCGCGCGGTCCTGGTCGGTGATATAGAGCGTCACGTACATGATGTTTGTCAGCATCGTGTTGTCCTTCCCTCTGTCGGTCTGCGTTACTTCACTGACGGGCCCCGACGGGAGAACGTGACGGATGGACGGAGAAATCTTTCCGAACGACGGCTTCGAGGATTACCGGGCCCACCTCGCAGGCGGTCGCGAACCGGCTGCTGGGGTCGCAGACCAAGGCCGATGACGCCATCCAGCAGACCTGACTGCGCTCCACCGCCCTGGTCACCTGGCTTCGCACATGATCGGCCGGACAGCTCCTAGTTTCTAGAGCCTGTCTGTTGGATCACTTGGTCCAGAGGAAGATTGCTGCGATGTACAGCGCGGGCGATGTACAGGGCGGCTTGGTAGATGCGGACGGTCTTGTCGAAGCCCGGTGGCTGCCGCCGGGGCGCCTGCTCCGCCTGGATATCCCGCGCCGACCGGCTGTAGCGTCGGACCTTATGAGTTGGCTGCCTGACGACTTCGTCCACCCCGTCCACGTGCCCGTGCCCGACACCGCGGTTCACCTGCGGCCGATCCGGGAGGCGGACACCGCGCTCGACTACCCCGCCGTGATGGGCTCCCGAGAGCGCTTGTGGGAGATCTTCGGCCCGGCCTGGGCTTGGCCCAAGGAGACGATGACCTATGAAGAGGACCGCATCGACTTGCTGCGGCACGAGAAGGAGATAGCCGCGCACCAGTCGTTCAACTACGCGCTGCTGGACGAGGAGGAGACGGCGATCCTCGGCTGCGTCTACATCGACCCGCCCGAGCGCACCGGCTCCGACGGAGAGGTCTCCTGGTGGGTGGTGGACGACCTCGCCGGCGGCGAGGTGGAGCGCGCGCTCGAAGCGCTGGTGCCGCAGTGGATCGCCGCCGACTGGCCCTTCCAGCAGCCCCGTTATCTGGGCCGCGACATTACCTGGCAGGACTGGCTCGCGCTGCCGCGCGCCTCGTGACACGTCCGAGGTGGTGCCTGGATCGTGTCTTTAAAGATCGTCTGATCGTTGTGTGGATGTGCCGTTGACGGATGCCCAGTGGGCGTGGATCGAGCCATTGCTCCCTGACCGGTCGCCGCGTCGCGGCGGCCGGTGGCGCGATCACCGGCAGGCGATCGACGCGATCGCATGGAAGTACCAGGCCGGCGCGCAATGGCGGCGCCTTCCGCCGGAGTACGGGTCCTGGAAGGGCGTTTACACCCGGCTGCGCAACCGGGCGATCGACGGGACTTGGCAGAAGGTGTTCACCGCGTTGGTGTCCCGAGGAGATACCGGGGGCCAGCTCGATTGGGTGTTGGCCGTGGACTCCACCATCGTTCGCGCTCGGGTGTCGGTGCGGCTGATGTTGAGGCAGGCCGGGTTGCAGCGGGAGTGGTCGGGGTGGACCGGCCGGCGCCGAGGGGGCGGCTGCGGTCCGGGTTGCACAGGGCGGTGAACGCCTCGTGATTGCAGGTCAGGAAGGCTCTGGGGTCTTCCTAGGCATGGAGGCGGGGGTAGCGACCAAGGCCCGCAGCTCGCGCTCGCCGATGTAGGTCCCGGCGTAGCGAAGGGAGAACTCGGCAGCAGCGGCGCGGTAGCGGTCGGCGGCAGGTCAGGTGGCCCTCTCCACCGGCGGCGATTCGCTCGCTGGCCTCGGTCAGCATCGAGTCTGCCGCGGGGGGACGGTGAGCATGGTCCGGTAGGTGGCGGCGTCCTCGGATTCACCGACGCGTTGGCCGTCGGCCTCGACCCAGGCATGGGCGGCGAAGGGCGGTGTGCGCACTCCGGTGCACCAGGTCGGCCATGCGCCGCGCAGACGACACAACAGGGCGGTTGCCAGGGAACGTTGAAGGCAGTATCGGCCGGAGCACAGGACGCTGACGGCTGTTACATCCTGGCGGGCCTGGAGAGTGGTGGTGTAGTCGGCGGGCCCGACTCCACGCCGTGCCACGCGCAGGACGGCTTGCAACCGCTTGGGCGGAAGATGGGCCAGCAGCCGTGCCGCGGCTACCGCCGAGCAGGCGGCGATACGGCGACGTAGCGGAGGCCGAATCCCGTCGGTGTCGAGGACCTGGTTCACCGGGCGTCCGCCGTCAGCCCGGCGCGGGTGAGGTGGTCGATCAGGGCCGCGACGTCGGCCGCGGCACGCTCGCCGGTGACGGGGCGGGCGGCGGCGAGCCTCTCGGAGACCTGTTGAGGGGTGGCACCGCCCAGGAGGGCCCGAAGGACGGTCGCGCCGGTAGCGTTGAGCTGCCAGTAGCGACCGTTGCATTCGTCGAGCAGGACCATGCCGTCCTCGGTGGAACAGCTGGAGACATCAGAGCGCAGCCGTATCAACGGGGTCCTCCTCCTGGGGGTGGCGGGCGGTGAGGTGGGCGGGGACGGGATGGGCCGCCAGGTCGCGCAGCCACGCCTCGGTGCCCAGGGTGTTCTCCAGTTCAGGTGCACCGCCCCCGCTCTGCAGTCCGGGGTTGAGCAGTACACGTCGCAGCTCGTTCTCGTCGGCGATGCCGGCGGCGACCAGGTGCGAGGTGTCAGCCCAGTCGGCGAGCTGGCGGCGGTGGGCCTTCAGTCCGTGGTACCAGTCGGGGCCACAGTGGTCCTTGGTGGTGCGGGCCAGGAGGTACGGGGGGACCAGGCCGTCCATGGCCGCGGCCAGCAACGGCTTGTAGGACCGGGGACCGCCCGCCTCCTCGGGCCGGACCGCCAGGCAGGCGTTCATCACCGAGTCGTCGCAGAACGGGCTGTCCACCGGCAGGTCCATCGAGGTTTCGGCGTCGTGGAGCAGTCCTGCGATCCGTCCGGCTTCGCGCATCTGGTGGATCCAGGCGTGCTGGCCGAAGTCGGCTGCCAATGGCCGTGTCTGGCCGGCGGCGGAGAGCAACAGCGCAGCGAGCTGGTCAGCGGCCTGCTCGCTCGCCCACACGGGAAGCACTGGCCGCGCCCCCCACGTCTGGGGCTCGGTCGCGTCCACTACGGGCTTCCGTAACCGGGCTCCGGCCGTGGTGAGCCAGGACGGGTAGGGGGCCGCGCCCAGCAACATGCGCGCCGTTGCCCCGAGCGGCCACCGCGAGCGCGCCTTGAAACCCGCCGCATGCCGCAGTGCCGTGCGCGGACTGCGGCGTAGCAGGGCGTGGACGTAGGCGGAGGGGGGCACCACCGTGTGGTCGCCACCGTATCCCGAGAGACGGAGCACGGCTCCCCGGGCACGCATCTCGCGGGCCGTATGCTGCCGCCGGGCCAGGTCGCGCAGCGTCGCCGCGGGCTCCTGCCCGGGATCGCGCCGCTCGTCCAGACCGGTGAAGCAGGCGGGCAGTTCGGCCGAGGGGAAGACCAGGGCTTCGACGCGGGGCAGGTGCTTCGCCGCGTACGCGGCGTAGTGGTGGTCCTGGTTGCCAGGCGCTTTCCAGTGCAGGGTCGAGGTGACCAGCGACGCTCCGGCCTCAGCGGCCAGGAAGCACAGAGAGGTCGAGTCCATGCCACCGGACAGATCTGCTCCGAGCACCTGCCCGGGACGCACACGCAGTGCCACCGCATCGCGCAGGACCTCGCGTAGGCGCAATGCCCCTTCGGCGAGGGGAAGTTCAGCAGGCGGTGGCTGCCACCACGCGGCCGTACGACAGGCCCCGTCGGGCTCCAGGTTCAGTGCCTCGCCCGGCGGGACGGTCTCCACTCCGGTCCACATCGCGGCGTCGGCCAGTGGGTGCGGCAGATGCGGGGCGGCGAGGCGAGCGGAGAGCTGGGCGATGTCCGGTTCGTTGCCCGTGAGCCAGGCCAGCGTGCTCGCCCGGTCCGCGCACACTGTCACCCCTGCTACTGCCGCCCGGTAGAGGCGGCGGGCCCCGGAGGCACTACCGCGTACATATCCACGCCCGTTCAGCGACGCGGCCACATGAAAACTGCCCTGCACGCCGTGCAGCGCCGCCTCCAGGTCCGCGACCATACCCACGCTCTTCAGCCGAGTCATCAGATCGGCGGCGGTGGTCGAGGACGTACCAACGACGGCCAGCAGCCGCTCACCCGCCGACACCGTGGCCATCTCCTCCGCCGCCCACGAACCCAGCAGCCAGGCCCGCCCCGACGGATACAACACTGCCCCGGTGGCCCGCTCCCGCAGCCGCGCTGACAAGCCCGACGGCAACGGCCGGTCCGGGAGCACCACAAACCAGCATGCCGGCGAAACACTCACCACGCAGTCAACCCCTCCGATACAAGACACCCGCCCGAACTTCGCTCGCCACAACGAACACCGCTCCCCGGCGGCCCTCAAAAGACGGGACCGCCGGGGAGCGACGGGGCCGGCCTGCACTGCACGAGGGCCACGCAGGGGCAGCCGTACATCAGGTCAGGCCAAGAACCAGAAGCCGCCGCCCTCGGGCCAGTTGCCGAAATTGCCGCCCTGGGTGAGATCGGCGAAGTCCCCGGCCTCGACCAGCACCGGGGCCTCGTACACGTCATCGGTCTCGATGTTCAGCGTCTCGATCAAGGTAAGTGCCCTCCAGATCAGCGCGGGTGGACGATCCCCCTTACCCACAGTGACCCACAGGCCAGACCCGCCACGCCATAGCGCCCTAAGATATCCACCCATTCGGAGTACACCGAGCCATCCAAACCTCAACTACGAGTTAAAGTGGCGCACTTGTTAAAGTGACGCACTTGATAAATGCGCCCCCTGCCCCTGCCACGCCCGGCTGATCCGGCCTTCCCCTTCCGCCCTGATGCTCGATGAGGCTGTGGTTGCGCGCCGCCGCGGCCGTAATCTGCGCCCACTCCTCCCGAGCGCGAGTACGGGTACAGGTGCGGGTACAGGTGCCGTACCCCAACAGCCCACGGAAGAACGGTCATTGGCCTGATCGCCTTCCCCCGTACCGCCGTCAACCCCCCACTCAACCCCCACTCAACCCCTGATCTACGGCTTCCGGGATTTCCGGGGCTTCTGGGACGACTGGCTCACCGCTTCCACGCTCGTACTGCCGCTCACTCTGGCGTGCTTCTACACCCTCACCATCCCGGCGGCCCTGGCCGTCTCCGCCGTCCTGCAGGCAGCCTCGGATTGCCGAACGCCCAGGGAGTGGTTCCATGGAATTAGGTGTTGTGTTACGGCGCGGGCCCGAGGGCTGGAGACGCCGTCGAGCCGCGGTACCCGGGGCGCGCGGCGTCCGAAATCTGGCCGATCGTGCCCGCGAGCATCTCGGCAAAGGAGGCGACCATGACGCGCACGATGTTCGACGCGGTCACGCCCAGCAAAATCCCGTCCACCGCGACGATGGTGGCTGGGTACGCCGATGGCAAGTTCGCCAACATGAACAAGATGGCGGCGCGGTTCCCGCACGCGAAGCGGGTGTCGATCGCGATCAGCCGCAAGACCAGGGCGCAGGTCCTGGACGTGGAGCCCGGCTGTGCCGATCCGGACGGCGCGGTCTTCTGGTGCACCCACACCATGGCCGACACACCCAACAAGGAGCTGACCGTCTACTGCAACACCTCCACATTGCCCACGGTGCGTGAGAAGTTTCGCCGGAGCGGGGTCACCGAGCCGAACTACTGGGTGGCGCATTTCGACGGCGTGGCCCAGATCCCGGGCGGCGCCATCGCCAAGCAGTTCGAGAACACCCCTGGATTTGACAGGTCGGTCGTGGCGGATTTCTGGCCCGGCGTGGACGGGCCGAGCACCGAGCACGGGGAGCAGCCGACGACCAAGCCGCAGTTCGAGCCGTTCCCCGGTGCGTCGTTCTTCCACACCGGACAGAAATCGCCGATCATCGCCGCGATGCACAAGCGGCTCGTCGCCGAAGGCTGCGATCGATACGAGTCCACCAGTAACACCGACGTGTGGGGCTCGGGCGATGTGAAGTCCTACGCCGCCTGGCAGCACAAACTCCACTTCTCGGGCAGTGATGCCGACGGCGTCCCCGGCAAGTCCAGTTGGGACCGGCTGCGCGTCCCCAACGTCTGACTGACCTCGCCTGAAGAGCGGGCGAAGGCGTCCTTGTTCCCGCGGCTCACAGCCCATGCCGGGCGAGGAACATCTCCACCAACCCCAGCCATTCCTCAGGTCGTTCGGCCACAAGCCTGGTCCCCAGCTACCCGCCTCCACCCCCGTAACCCAATTCACTCCAAGTTTCAACTTTCTCGCGTGTCTCCCTTGCGGCCGCCGACCCCGCGAAGGATCCTCGTGTGCACGGCGTTCGGGGGAGCGGCGGACGGATGAGCACCGGGGGATGGCGTGCTACGAGTGCACTTCGCCGCGCAGGATCTGCTCCGTACGAGAGTGGCCGACGGGGCCGACCCGCTCTGGGAGACCGTGCTGAGCCTGCACAGCCTGCGCGAGGGCCGGGCCGAGCCGGCGCTCGCCGCCTGGCGGCAGCATGCGGTGCGGCACGGTCCCGGACCGTTGCGCACCTTGCTCCCGTTGGTGCCGCAGCACGGCTACTTCCCGGACTTTCTCACCCCGTTCGAGGCCTCGAACGGGGTCGCGCCCGGCCTGGAGGCCGTGATGAGCACCCCACGGAAGTAGCTGCGCGCCGAGCTGACCCTGCTGGCCGGCGGTCCCTGAGGCGCGGCACGAGACCTTCATGGTCGAAGTGCATCTGGCCGCGCCTCCGGGCGCGGTCTTCGAAGCCTTCGCCGACACACCGGTCCGGCGCCAGTGGTTCAGACTGCCCGGTCGCCAAGTGTCGTACCACCACGACTTCAACGGTGAACGGAGGGGAGACGGCGTCCAGCGTCTTCACGGTTCCAGGAGCACCCCCGGAACGGCTCGCCTACGAAGCCCGGTACCTCGACCTCACGTCGGGGTCGAGGATCGTGTACGCGTACACCTCCCGCGTGGACGACGTGCCGCGCTGGACCTCACTGGTGACCGTCGAACTGCATCCAGAGGCCGACGGCACCCACCTGAGGTGGACCGAGCAAGCAGCCTTCCTCACCCCTTCCGCGGAGCCCGAGCACGACTTCCCCCACCTGCGCGGCGCCACCCGCTTGCGGTTGAACGGCCTCGCGGCGGCTTTGCGGGGGCGTGTTCCCTGTACAGAGCGGAACCATCAGTGACCTGCGTCAGAGATTCGTCGGCTGTATGTGGCCTCTTTGTCGTGGATCTCGTCGTGCGCTCAGGCGCGGGGTTGGGCCGTTTTGTGGTGCGGGCCTTGTCGAAACAAAGCCGTAGTCGCCCTCGCCTGCCTCAGGATCTGGCTCTCCTGACATTGCGGACACGACCTACGGCGACTGCGCGCGGGGCCGGGCAGGAACATCGGGCCCGGCCCCGCCGCGTGTCGCGCACCTCGACGCCCATATGTTCCCGCCGTCGGCGCGATACGTACTCGATGTAAAGGGGGGCCAGGATGCTGCGGCAGTGATCGACTGCGAGGATCCGTGAGTCCGGCGGGTCGTACTGGTGGTGTCCCCCCTTCGAAATGTGGCGCGCGGAGCTCGCACAATAGGGACGACCTTTTGGGGCGGTGCCTCCCTTTCGGTGCCTGACCGCTGCTGGTGCCCGCTGATCGGCGGTACGGCCGTCTGCTGGCGGGTCAGCTGACCCAGATGCCGTCGGATGAGAGCCGGCGTGCGAGGCGCCCGCCCGCGTCGCTGATCGGGCTGGACCAGGACACGTCGGCGACCTGGCACCCGAAGCCGTCGGCGAGTGTCTGCACGAGCGTGGCGCCGACGCGCTGGCGCCGGTAGGCATCCGCCACCCAGATCAGGATGATGCGCGGGCGCAGGGCGTCGTCCTGGTCGCCGTACCGCGACCCGTCGATCAGATCCCAGCGGCGGTGCTGGCTGATGTCGGGGGCGGCCAGGTAGCCGATGACGTACCCGTTCGCCTTCAGGCTCTTGGCTCGGCGAGTCATGCACCTCACCGAAGAGATCGCCGACCTCACGGCCCGGGTCACCACCGCGATCGACGCTTGCGCACCCAAGCTGTTGAACATCTACGGAGTCGGCCCGGACACTGCCGCCGCGCTGCTGACGGCTGCCGGCGACAACCCCGGCCGGCTGGGCAGCGAAGCGTCCTTTGCCGCCCTCTGCGGCGTCAGTCCTGTGAGGCGTCCTCAGGCAAGACCCACCGCCGCAGGCTCAACCGCGGCGGCTACCGCCAGGCCAACTCCGCGCTCTACACCATCGTGCTGGCCCGCCTGCGCTGGGACACCCGTACCCGCAGCTACGTGGAACGACGCGTCACAGAAGGCAAGACACGCCGTGAAGTCATCCGTTGCCTCAAACGCTACGTCGCCCGGGAGATCTACCAGGCCATCATCCCGGACAGAAACAACTCACCACTAACAGTGGTCAGTTGACATCCATAGGGGCGTCAAGAGAGCGTACGTATTTCAAGGCACTGTCACCGTCGCAGCGATACATCTGTGGCTACGAACGTGACCCACCGGACAAATCCCTAGCGCGTCCACATCCACATCTCCTCCATCATCGAGGTGTAGTCCTCGGTGTGGCGGACGCGGAAGACGGACATCTCAAGCCCGTTTCGAAGCCTGCGGCCACAGTGTTCAAGGACCAGTCCTCCCAGAGCCCCCCAGTTGGTGAGGTGGGGTTCTTCGTCCAGGTAGAGGTCTTCGCGGTCTTCATCAGTCAGATCGGCCAGGTCGATGCCGAGAGCGTTCAGGATGGTGTGGGGGTCGCCGTCGACGTGCCACGGGGTTTCGTAAGCGGGGAACCCGGATGCAAAGAGCGTCAGACCGTCGGGAAGACAGATCACGTCCTCCGTGTGCGTCTCGCCGAAGTCGGGCGCAGCGGACCCCACGATCAGGGCACTGGGGTAGCGCTCGTGGAGGGCTGTGACCTCATTCAGGACCGGAGTCATGCCGGCGTCGTAAGTGGCGAGGGCCGGATCGGATATGCAGGTCACGTTGCCCCAGCAGCCGATGGTGATCAGACCCAGGTCTGAGAGCGTCTCCGCATGCAGAGCCTCGGACGCAGGCATGGGAGGAAGTTCTTCCAGCACCGCGTCGACCGTAGGGAAGGCTTCAACGAACGCGCGTGCCCGCCCGTGGTCGTGAGGCGACAACTCGGCGGTGCTCTCGGGCAGCGGCGGGTCCAGGAGGGTGATGATGTATTCGTCGGAGTTCGAACTGCGGACGGCTGTCTCGGGCGGGTGCGTCCAGAAAGAGATGTCGGTCATGACAGGCACCGTAGCGACGACGACTGACACCGGTGCGAGCCCTGTCCATTGACGTCGCGTCCCGTGCTTGTTCCTCCGGTGCGAGCCGGGCAGGAACCATCGGACAAGCCTTAGTCAACCGCGAGCTTCGCGTGGTCGGTGTCCGGGAGCCAGTCGCGCTGGGGGGCGTAGTCGAGCCAGCGCCGGGAGCGGCCGGTTTCGGTGAAGCCGCGCAGCAGGGTGTCGAGCTGCGGATGGCGGGCGGATTCGCGCCAGGCCAGCGACCAGGCGTACAGCGGGGTCGGTTCGACGAGCGGGATGGCGCGCAGGCCCGCGTGGTCGGGGAGCGGCGCGTCGGCGGGGAAGAGGGTGAAGCTCCCGGCGTCGCCGCGAAGGTGCTGGACGAGGTGGTCCAGGCCCAGGTTGGGGCCGTCCTGCCGTCGGGTGAGGGCGAAGTGGTCGGCGAAGCGGCGGAGAAAGTCCAGGCGGCTCAGTTCGGCCGGGCACCACAGGGTGCTGCCGCGCAGGTCGGCCGGGCGCAGCGCGTTCGCGCCGGCCAGCGGATGGGACGGGCCGACCAGCGCGTCGACGGGCTCCAGCCGCACCAGCCGCTGAGTGAGGCCCGCATCGCGGCCGTCGGGTAGCGGGTGCACCCGGCCGAAGCCCAGGTCGCTCTCGCCGCGCAGCAACGCCTGCGCGACCGAGGGCCAGTCGCGTCCCGGGCCGGGCTCCAGCCGCACCGGCCCGAGCGCCTGCACGGCCTGGGCGACGGTGCGCATCGGAGCGTAGAGGTGCCCCCAGGTGTCGATCCGTACGACCGAACCGGCGCCGCCCACGGCCGCGATCGCGCGCTCGCCCGCCGCCAGCGCCTCATGCGCGGCCGGCAGAAACCGTTCGCCCGCCTCGGTCAGCCGGACGCCGCCCTCGCGCTCGAACAGCCGGGCTGCCACCAGCTCCTCCAGCCGTGCGATGCGCTTGGACAGCGCCTGCTGACTGGTGTTCAGCTCTTCGGCCGCGCGTCCGAAATGCAGCGTCCCGGCGGTCGTGGTGAACGTGCGGACCAGGGCGAGGTCAAGATCCATGCCGCTGACCTTATGCGACAACCGCACGTTGTCGGCCGGGCGACTTCGTTGTTGGCCGGGCCGCCCCGCCACCCGGTCAGATGGTCCTCGACGCCGCACCAGGCGCCGCACCGGGGGAGGGCCCCGGAGGCCAACGAGGAGGGGAACCACGATGAAGGCCCTGATACCGACAGGAGATCCCGCCGAGCCGGTCGTGCTCGCCGACGTCCCCGAGCCGACCCCACGCCCCCATGAGGCGCTGGTTAAGGTCGAGGCGTTCTCGGTCAACCGGGGCGAGACGTTCAAGTTGGAGAAGCCCGTGCCCGGCGAGCGCCCCGGCAAGGACATCGCCGGGCTGGTGGTGCAGCCGGCCGCCGACGGAAGCGGACCGGCCGGGATCACCCGGGTCGTGGGCCACCCCATGGCGGGCGGCTGGGCGGAATACGTGGCGGTGCCGACGGACTCCCTCGCGGAACTACCGGACGGCGTCTCCGTGCTCCAGGGCGCGGCGTTGCCGCTGGCCGGGCTCACCGCATTGCGGCTGCTGCGCGCCGCGGGGCCCGTGCCGGGCCGCCGGGTCCTGCTGACCGGTGCGTCCGGCGGTGTGGGCCACTACGTGACGGAGCTTGCGGCCGCGGCGGGCGCACAGGTCACCGCCGTCACCCGGGACGCCGAACGAGGCGCCCGGCTGGCCGGACTCGGCGCCGCCGAAATCGTCCACGACGTCGCCGACGCCCGCGGCCCCTACGACGTCGTGCTGGAGTCGACCGGCGGCCCGGCCCTCCCGCTCGCACTGGCGCGGCTCGCCAGGCGCGGCACGCTCATCTGGTTCGGCCAGGCCAGCCGTACCCCTGCCACGCTCGACTTCTTCGACTTCTTCAGCGGCCCTGAGTCGGCCGTCATCCGCCATTTCCACTACCTCGACGCGGACTCCCGCCTCGACGACGACCTGGCGGCGCTGGTCCGGCTGACCGACGAGGGCCGTCTGCACCCGGAGATCGGCCGCGTCGCGGACTGGGCTGCCACCGCGACAACCCTGACCGACCTGCGCGACCGCCGCATCCGCGGGAAGGCCGTCCTCACCCTGTCCTGAACCCGTCCCTCGACCGGAAACCCCGCAGACCACACCAAGGAGCACGACCATGAGCAGCACCCCCGCCCCCCGGACCGTCGTCATCCGCTACGTCGAGGCCGTACGCGACGGCGACGCCGACGTGATCCACGACAGCTTCGCCGAGGACGCGACCTGGCACTACCCCGGCAGCCTGCCGGTCTCCAAGGTGTGGCACGGCCGCGACGCGATCATCAACGACTTCCTCGGTGGCATGGGGCCCGCCTTCGTCCCCGGCAGCCTGGAAATAGCCCTGGTCAGCACCCTCGCCGAGGGCGACCGCGTGGTCGCCGAATGGACCTCCAGGGCCACGACCGTGCACGGCAGCATCTACGACAACCGCTGCCTCGGCATCTTCACCGTCCGCGACGGCAAGATCACCTCCGTCATCGAATACGCCGACACCCACCACGTCGCCGCCACCCTCTTCCCGGACCACGACACCCCCCGGCCCGTCGGCGACGCGTAAGCCGCTCACCGCCGGATGGCCGGGATGCCGGCAGGCACTGCGGGGTCCGGCTGCCCGGGAAGTGGCTTTCAACGGGCGTGGCCTGCGGGGTGCCGGGTTCCGGGCCGGGCGCTCGTGGCCGCATGGCCGAGAGGACGCACCGACTGTGAGCGGTGCGGGGAAGCCGCCGTCCCGTGCGGCAATGGGCGTCACCGTGCGTCGGCCGCCGGACTGTTGCTCTCCCGTCACCCGGCCATGCGGTCCGGCACCATGGCTGTCGGCCGGACGGCCGGAGTCGGCGGAGCGGCGGGGAGCCGGAGGGCCGCCGCCCCTGAGGTTGCCAAGGCACAAGCGATCACGACGTAGACCGCCCGGTAGTCGCCGGTGACATCGGCGAGGCGTCCGGTCACCAAGGGGCCGGCGAAGCCGGCGATATTGCCGAGCGCGTTGATCCCGGCGATGGCGGTCGCCGCGTGGCGGCCGCCCAGGGCGCCGGTGCACCGGTTCCAGAAGGCGGGTGCCGCGGCCAGGCCCCCGGCGACCACCACGGTGAGGGCGGCCAGGGTGAGCAGGGGCAGATGGGAGATTGCGGCCACAGTGGCGGCGAGCGCGGCGGCCGCGACGGGCATGGCGATGAGCGATGCCCGGCGGTCCTTCCGGTCGCCGTGGCGGCTCCAGACGAGCATGACGGGCGCCCCGACGACGTACGGGAGGGCGGCGAGCACGGACACACCGAAGGTGTCCACGCCGGGGAAGAGACCGGCGAGGGCCTGCGGAAGGAAGAAGTGCAGCGAGTAGGCGGCGAAGCACACTCCCGCGTGCACCAGCCCGAAGTGCGCGACGCGGCCGAACACGGCGCGGTCCCCGACGGCGGGTGGCGCGTCCTTGGCCAGCTCGGCGGCCAGGGACTGCCGTTGACCGGCCGTCAGCCAGGCTGCCTGGCGTGGCGAGTCCGGCAGCAGGCGCAGTGCGGCGATCCCGAGTACGACGGCGGGGGCCGCCTCGACGAGGAACATCGCCCGCCAGCCGCTGAGGCCGAGGAGGCGGGAGTGCTCGACCAGCAGGCCGGAGAATGGCAGGCCGACGGCGGTGGCGAGCGGAATAGCCAGCAGGAACAGGGACAGAGCGCGGGTCCGCTCGCGGGCGGGGAACCAGGCGGTCAGGTAGGCGACGACACCGGGGAAGAAGCCTGCCTCGGCCAGTCCAAGGGAAAACCGAGCCAGGTACAGGCCGCGGGCGTCGGTGACGAACGCGGTGGCGGCCGAGCACAGACCCCACGCGGTGACCACACCTGCCAGCCAGCGGCGGGCGCCGAACCGGCCCAGGGCCGCGGCCGCCGGGACGTGGAAGATGACATACCCGACGAAGAAGATCCCCGCGGCCGTACCGTAGGCGGTGGCACTCAGATGCAGCTCGGCGTTCATGGCCAGCGCGGCGACGCCGATGTTGGCGCGGTCCAGGAAATTGACCACGTACAGCACGAACAGCAGCGGCAGCAGCCTCCTCGCCACCGTGTGCACCGCCTGCCGGCCGACCGCCCCGTCCGCGCTCGCTGCCATCGGTCGCCGCCTCCGCTCCTTGCGTCACCTGGTGCCGCGTTCCGTCTGTCGCTTACGTCCAACGACAGGAGCGGGTGCCGGGTGTGCGTTGCGAGGAGCGCAGGGTTCTCGGCAACCCGAACGGGTTGCGGGGGTGCCTCGTTCGGCCCAGCACGGTCTCCTGCAACGAGGGGCGCCGGCGCTAGTGCAACGTGCGCCCCGGCAATGAGACGGTCTTCCAACTGCGGGCGACCCACCCGGCCGCGAGCGTGGGCAGCGGATCTGCCTCGCCGTAGACGGTGACGAGGAAGTCGTACAGCTTCCGCGCGTGGTCGGGCCACTGGTCGCGCGGGTCGCGGTGCAGGGTGGCGAGCGTCGCCCGCGGGGAGCGGGCCAGCGCGGTGGTCACCGGCGCTCCCCCGTCGGGGGGGATTCGACCGGAGCGAGTCTCCATGTCTCGCGGTCGAACTCCGGGCGGTAGCCGGGGTGATCCTGCCACTCCCAGGCGATGCCGCGCAGCCGGCTCCAGGCCACGCACACCGCGAACTCGGTGCGGAGGCGTTCGAAGGGATCGGACGTCTGAGCACACCGCTCGAAGTGGACGCGGGCGGAGGCGAGGCCGAGGACCTGGTGGTGCAGGCCGCGCAGCGCGCGGGAGGTGTCGTCGAAGCTGGGCCCACGGCCGGAGGCGAGCGGCTCGACCCGGGCCCGGACGAAGTCGGCGAGGCGGAGGAAGACGTCCAGCGTGAGCGCCGGCTGCTCAGCTTGCTCCGATCCGGGCACAGCGGATGATTCACCTGTTTTCAGGGCCTTCTGATCCCGCGTCAGCGTCAGCATGCGCACAGCCGCGGGGTGAGGAAGGCGAGCCGGTGCGGACCGGCTACCTCACAAGTGAAGGAGACCGTATCGGGTCGGTGTTGGTGCGTTGGGTCGGGCCGTGGGGGAGAGGAGGCCGCGAGAAGAAGCCCGCGAACCGTTACGCATCAGGCCACGGTTCGCGGGCTTGTCCAAGCCCTCGTCCGGCCGCTGACACCGTAGCCGCGCCGGACCGGCCGGCCCGCGCCGCAGACCACTGGCCCGGTGCCGTACTTGGAGGCGACCCGAGTATGCCGGGGGAGGGGATCCCGGCCGAGCGCGCGGTGGGCTGTGCGATCGTCCAATGCATAGGTAATGAGTGGGGAATGGTGTTGTCATGTTCAGTCAACGCGCGTAGCGCCCGGGACGGGCCCGCGGTTTGCTGAAGTGTCTCTCCAACCCCCACACTTCTGGAGACCTTCATGCGCCGTGCCGTCCTAGGTTCCTCCGCCGCAGCTCTCGCCTTCGTCGGCCTGGCCGCAGCTCCCGCACTCGCCGAACCGCCCGCCCCGCCCAGCCAGTCGACTGCCCGGACCGAACTCGCCGCCCTCACCGTCGCCACCCCGCACTCCATGGACGGCTACGCCCGCAACAAGTTCGAGATATGGGCCAAGCAGCCCGACGGCTGTACCACCCGCCAGGACGTCCTCGCCCGCGACGGCAAAGACGTCGTCGACGAGTCCGGCAAGTGCCAGCCGGCAAGCGGAAAGTGGTACTCCGTCTACGACGACACCACCGTCACCAACGTCGCCCAGGCCACCATCGACCATCTGGTCCCCCTCGCCGAAGCCTGGCGCTCCGGTGCCAACACCTGGACCGCGGACCAGCGCAAAGCCTTCGGCAACGACCTCAAAGACCCCCAGCTCGTCGTCGCCTCCGAGTCCTCCAACAGCTCCAAGAGTGACAGCGGCCCGGCCGACTGGAAGCCGACCAACCATGCCTTCTGGTGCACCTACGCCGAGGACTACACCCACGTGAAGTCCGTCTTCAAACTCACCACCACCGACAGCGAGAAGTCAGCCCTGGCCTCCATGCTCGACACCTGCACCAACTAACCCGCGCGGAACGCGCCTGCGCGTTTTGGTTGGCATGCGCGAGGCACACGCACTGCAGTCCCCGGCTGGCTACCCCCGTCCAGCCGGGGACTGGTGCCTTCGGCGTCGGATGGCTCAAGCCGGTGCCGTTCCTGCGGACCGTGACAACTACGCCACCCACAAGACACCGGCCATCAAACAGTGGCTGCTAGCCCACCCCCGCTTCCACCTGCACTTCACGCCGACGGGATCGTCCTGGCTGAACTTGGTGGAGCGGTGGTTCGCCGAGCTCACGCAGAAGAAACTCCGTCGCGGCGTCCACCGCTCCGTCCAGGCCCTCGAACGCGACATCCGATCATGGCTTGCCAACTGGAACGAACACCCGCGACCGTGCGTCTGGACCAAGACCGCCGACGAAATCCTCGACAAGGTCGCCGCCTACTGCCACCGAATCTCCGACTCAGGTCACCAGGAGCTGTCCGGACGATCACGTGACTGACGCGGCGCTCGCTCGTCGTACCGCGAGCGGTCGTGATCAACCGAGAGGCATGCATGCCTCTTCCGGGTTGCCCGCCAGCGTCACCAAAACTATCTGCGCCCTGGCCTGACGCTGGGGTACGGTCCGCCGGTGATCGATGAAGACGGGTACTTCGGAAACCGTGTAGCAGAGCGCTACGACCAGTCCTCAAGTCCTCAGTTCCAGAAGGACGTTGTCGAGCAGACCGTGGACCTTCTCGCGGAGTTCGCTGGTGCCGGAAGGGCACTGGAGCTGGGGATCGGCACAGGCCGCATCGCGCTGCCGCTCGCACGCCGGGGCGTTCCAGTCCACGGGATCGAGCTGTCGCGAGCGATGGTGGCCCGTATGCGCGCTAAGCCTGGGGGCGAGCGGATTGGTGTCTCGATCGGCGACTTCGCCACCACTACGGTGGACACGAAGACAGACGGACCCTTCTCTCTCGCCTACCTGGTCTTCAACACGATCATGAATCTGACCAGCCAGGAGGCCCAGGTCGCCTGCTTCCGCAACGTTGCCGAGCACCTCGCGCCCGGAGGTTGCTTCGTCATCGAGGTGATGGTTCCGGAACTGCGCAAGATCCCGGCGGGGCAGAACATCGTCCCGTTCCACACCAGTCCGACCGGGTGGGCCTACACCGTCTACGACACTGTCACCCAGGACGCGACCTGCCACTACATCGAGGTGTCGCAGGATGGCCGCGGCGAGGCCCGCACGGTGCCCTTCCGTTACGTTTGGCCCGCCGAGCTGGACCTCATGGCGCAGCTCGCCGGCCTGCGCCTGCGCGACCGCTGGGACGGCTGGACGCGCAAGCCCTTCACCGAGGACAGCACCCAGCACGTCTCGGTCTGGGAGAAGCCGACCAGCTGACGGTGCACAGTCGCGAGTACCACGAAGCTCGGGACCGACCGATTATGTGCGGAGCCGGATCACGACGGCTGCCACTGTGACGGTTCCGAGAAAGGCGTAGCCGCGCTTGTCGTATCGGGTTACCACGGCGCGGGAGTTCTTCAGCCTGTTGACGGCACGTTCGACGGTATTGCGCTTCTTGTGCCGCTCCTCGTTGAAGCCCGGCGGTCGTCCGCCGCGTGAGCCTCTGCGCAGGCGGGCGGCCTGGCTGTCGGTCTTCTCAGGGATGGTGTGCCGGATGCCCCGCCGCCGCAGGTACTCGCGGCAAGGGCCGTTGCTGTAGCCCTTGTCGGCCGCGACGCTGTCGGGCTTCTTACGGGGTCTGCCCGGGCCAAGGCGGCGGACCCGGATCTTCTCCAGCACCGGCACGAAGTGGGTGCAGTCTGCCCGCTGACCTGCGGTGACGAACAGAGGCAGCGGGCGGCAGCGTCCGTCGGCACTCAGGTGAATCTTGCTGGTGAAGCCGCCGCGCGAGCGGCCCGGGCCCTCACCTCCCGCACCACCTCCACCAGCTGGCCGACCAGGCTCTGCCACGGAGACTCGTCTTGATGTTCTGCCGCCTCGCCCCCCTTGACCCGGCGGGCAGCGGCGGCGGGTCTGGACGGGCACCGGCCGCGTGCTGCTGCGCGCACGATAGTGGGAACCGGCCGAGAGCCTGCCCGTACCGTCCTCAGCCTCGCTCAGATCAGACGCCTGATCACCCGCCTCACCGCCCGACAACCCACACCCGTCGACCACATCCTGCACTGGTCACGCGGGCGCCGAAAGCGACAACACCAGGCCCGCATCAGTCACTACACACGACGCGGACACAGCCCACAGAACTGCCCAGTCATCAGCACAAACACCGTTGCAATACGAGCCCGGAGACGGCGACCAACCATATGTCACCGCCCGGCACATGCAGCGCCGCGCGGATTGCGCTGCAGATTCTTGACCTTGATGTGGTTACGCGGTGGCGCGGGCGGCCGGGGCCATCGGGGTGAGCGCGGCGCGCAGCGCGGCGTTGAACCGGTCGGGGAGCTCCTGGTGTGGCATATGGCCGGCGCCGGCGATCACGCTGACCGCGGCGCCGGGCGTAAGGGCGGCGCAGGTCCGGGCCACCTCCAGGGGGATCGCGGTGTCCAGCTCACCGTGGATGTAGTGGATCGGCACCTGCAGCCCGGGCAGCGTCGGGCGCGGGTCGTAGCCGTCGGCGGTGGCCTGGTGCTCGTCGATGTAGACGCCGGAGTCCAGGATCTGGCGGACCGTCCAGTCGATGAGCGCGGGCGCGGTGCCCGGCGCGTACCACCCCGGCACCCAGCCGGCGACGGTACCGGCCCGGTCGCGGCGCAGACCGGCCACGAGCTCCGCCTGAGCCCGAGCCTGCGTCGACGGCCAGTACCCCGGCGCGCCCACAGGAACCACGCCTGCGATCAACTCAGGTCGCCGCACCCCCAGTTCAGTGGCGAAAGACCCGCCGATCGACGAGCCGATGACCACCGGCCGGTCCAGCCGCAGCGCGCCGATCAGCGCCACCAGGTCGCTGACCACCCCGGCGATGGTGTTGCCCCGGACGGGGCGGGCCGACCGCCCGCAGCCCCGCCAGTCGACGGTGACGACCCGGTGGTCCCGGGTGAAATCGGGCAGCTGGGCACCCCAGGTCCGGCCACTGGTGCCCCAGCCGTGCAGGAACAGCAGCGCCGGGCCGGCCCCCTCGTCCTCGTAGTGGAGCGTGGTGTCGTTGACGTCCAGACTGGGCATGTTTCTCCTCTGCCTCGTGGGCCCTTGCGGGCCGCGCGGTTCGTGATGTCCCCAGCCAACCGCGATCACCTCCGCCGGCCAATGAGCGATCCGCGCCTACACTGATCGCGAACGGTGATCAATGCTGGTCGCCGGCGGACAGGGGGACCAGGGGCATGGAGCTGCGTCAGCTGCGCTACTTCCTCACCGTGGCGGAGGAACTGCACTTCGGCCGTGCCGCCGAGCGGTTGCACATCGTGCAGTCCGCGGTCAGCCAGCAGCTCCGCCGGCTCGAACGCGAACTGGGTACCGAGCTGTTCGCCCGCTCCACCCGCGTCGTCCGGCTCACCGAGGCCGGCAACCGGCTCCTCCCGTACGCCAGGGAGATGCTCGCCCTCCAGGCACGCGCCCGGGAGGCCATCGACGAACTGCGCTCCGAACAGGCCGCGACGGTGCGCCTCGGCACCAGCTCCGGGCTGGGTGCCTGGCTGGACGCCGTACTCACCGCGTTCACCCGACATACCGACCACGCCCAGTTGGAGCTCGTCACCAGCAGTACCGAGGAACGTCTGGCGCAGGTGCGGGCCGGTGACCTGGACGCCGCCCTGCTGCGCGGTGAACGGACCGACCCCGGGCTGGAGTTCCTGCCGCTGTGGCAGGACGCGCTGATGGTGGCGCTGCCCGCGGGCCACGAGCTTGCCGCGCGGGAGACCGTCGAACTGGCCCGGCTCGCGGAACTACCGCTGCGGCTCTCCCCCCGCTCCCGCAACCGCGCACTCCACGACCTGGTGATGCACTCCTGCCGGGCCGCCGGCTACACGCCCGTCCTGGGCCCGGAGTTCACCAACGACCAGGACACTCTCGCCGCCATCGGCCACGGCAAACCGTCCTGGACGGTCTTCTACGCCCCGCACGCCGATCAGCTCCCCGTTCCCGGCGTGGTGTTCCGCCCCCTGAGCGACCCGGCGCCCGTCATGCAGACCTACCTTGCGGTGCGGAACGGTCCGCCTCGGGCCGCGCTGCGTGCCCTGATCGAAGCCTGTTACGAGGCCGTCGAGGGGGCTCGGGCGTAGGGCCTGGCTCGCCGCTTGCCCGCCCGGTTTGCCTCCGCCTGTGCGGAGAGCACTTCCGGATGTACAAGCACGAGCATCCGGAGTTCGGCTCACCTCCGCCTGCGCGGAGAGCAGTGAACCAGCGGTGTCCTGACCTCGGCCCAGGGCGGAGCCCCGTGGGCCTGATCACTGTCACGGGTGGGTGGGGCCACGTCCCTCAAGGACGGAGCCCCACCATCACCGTGGCTGGGTGACGTCAGACGGCCGCGTAGGTGCCCCGCCCGGGACGTGTCACCAGCTTCTGTTGCTTGGCCACACGGTCGAGGGTGTTGCGGACAGATTCGATCTGTCCTGGCGTGGCCTCCCGCCCCAGGGCCGCGTTGATCTCTCGAGCGCGCATCGGCACGCTGGAATTCTTGAGCACATCCAGTGCGGCATCGATGAGGCTTCCCGCGCCCTTGGCGGCCGGCTGGGCGGTAGCGGCTCGTTTCGAAGCCACCTTCTTCGCCTTCGGCTTTGCGGGCGCAGCAGTCTTCTTCGCCGCAGTCTTCTTACCAGTGCGCTTCTTGGCAGGGCTGGCCTCGGCGCGCGCAGACGCTGCGGCACGCGGCTTTGGCACAGCAGATGCCGCACGCTCTGGTTCAACGACTGTCTCGGGAGCGGCGGGGATATCGGGCCTGGGGGAGTCCTGGCCGGCGCTGTCACCTGCCGCTTCCAGAGGTGCAGGCTCCGCGAGTGAGGGGGCCGTTGTGACCGTGGTGAGGGGTGAGGACTGTCTGTGAGGAGCAGCGGTGCCGGTCAGGACGCGCAGGTGTTCCAGGGCGTGGCGGGCAGAAGTAACGCGCTGGACCACGTCTTCGAGTTGGCCGCGCAACCGCCTTTCCTGTTCCTCGAGTTCAGGCAGTGCGCTTTCGAGGTTTTCGATGGTCTGGTGGAGAAGGGAGTCAGTCATGCGCTTTCCTAACCTGTCAGCGATGAGCGTGATCGCCAGTCACCGTACCGCTCCTCCGGCCGCAAGACAGGGGGGAAGGCGGCGCAGCCCCATCGGCATCGCACTGCCCGACTGGCGCTGGCAGCGCGTAACGCATGCGGCGGCGGTCGCTCAAGTTGCCCGCCCGTGCGTGTTGACGATTGACGAGTGGCAGACGCATCAGGCGAAGTCAGCGCGCGGGTGCAGTGCCCGAGGCTGGCCGCTGCTGCCCGTCACCACTGACGATTTTTCGGCTCTCGCAGGCCTCGCCAGTATTGCGGGCGTACTCACTGCCGAGTCCGACAGGCATCTGCGGAGTGTTCCCCGAGCAGGCAAACCCGCGATCGTCATCTGATTTCCGAAGTGCCCTCACGGCCGCAGAGTCAGCCTTGGCCAGCCCTGGTCTGCCGAATGCGCTGATTTCACCTCTCGCTGAGGCTACTCCTGCGCGTGCAGTAGGCATTAGAAGCCGTATCTCAACCGATCACGGAACGTGCGGGTCGAACAGGTTTCCCACCGAAGTGATCTTCCCGGCGGGGAGCGTCGCATTGGTGACCGGGGCGACCAGCAGCATCGGTGCGGCACCGCAGCGAAGCTGCTGGTCGCCGGCCGGGACCGGGCGCGGGGTGAGGCGGTAGTCGGTTCCCTTCGCAGCCGTGGGGGGGCTGAGGCCGACCCTGGGTCGGCATGTCCCGGCCGACTACACGCCGGGTCCCCGGATTCGCTCTTCAGCCCGTGGCAGGGGAAATGCACCACCAGTGTGTCACTGGTCCGACGGTCGGAGAAGAAATCATCGATGCGCGTCAATATGACGTGGGACGGTTCATTTCTCACCACGTCCACATCGAAGGCCCCGATCCCTGGATCGCCCAGGACCCCGGCGAGGGCCACGGCGTCCTGCGCCGGCGCCACGAGCTTCTTGAGCCCTTCGTCCTGGTAGCTGTCGTTGGCGATGATCAGTGCATGCCGGGATTCGCCCATGACTATGCCCCTGGCGTGGAATGACGACTGATGAACAGGTCGAACGCCTCCGTCACCTACTCCGGTGTCGCCTCGGAGATCTCCAGTACGTCGTCGTCCATCGCCAAGCGCACCGATGGACGCGAATCCCGGCACCGGCTCCACCACTCACGGATGGCGGAAGCTACCTGGCGCAGCGCGGTAGTGGAACTGCCGAGGGTCACCAACAGAGCCCCGACCTGGGCGACGTCCACGGCCCGCGCGCCGGGCGGAACCTCTGTACCGGGGACTGCCGTCACATCGTCCACATCAAGGTGGAGCAGCTCGTCGCGCAGATAGCCGGTCAGCTTCGCCACGCGCTCGGCTTCCGCCCCTTCCTCGGAAAGAAGAATTTTCAATCGACTTTCCATCACTGCAGCCCCTCGTACTCATCGGGCGGCGCAGAGTCGGACCATTGGTTGCTCCACGTCTTCCTTTACAGTCGTCTTCCGCGGCGGGGTTGCAATCGACGAAGGTCGTTTCTCCGGATCTACGGTGAGGCCGAAGCAGCGGCCGCTGTTTTACGAATTAACCGTGTTCGACATCAACTTGCAGTTGGTGCGAGACGGACTGAAGGCAGGCGCCTCGTGAGATCGCCGCCACTATCAACGACTTGCACGCGGACCAGCCGGGTCTGGCGATGACGGACGGCTACCAAGAAGAGTGGACGGATACGCTCCTGGCGTGCCCAGAGCGCGACACCGAGCGGGGCACCCGAGACCAGCCAGCACGCAAGAGGCGGCCCGCCTCAACTGCCGGAAGATTCAGCGACCTTACGGTAGGAATCCATGAGCGGGCAAGCCTCGGTCAAATCGGAATGACAGCGTACGGGCATGCCTTTCAGTATCGACGCCCCGTCATTCTCCGGACTGACGGGACATTGTCATGCCTTCAGGCACCCCATCACGGCGAGGCGTACCGCATCACCGACGACTGACCTTCCCTTCAGCCTTGCCGTTGACGACCTTGGAACCCGCACAGATGCTGAGCTGCTGTGCGCTTGCGATCCGGAACTCAAAGGCAATGGGTATACACCCAGGTCAGAGGCTCGCAGGGTGCTGAGCCTCCGGCCCGCGGCGCATTGGCCGCACCTTCGCCCTGTTCGCTTCGTGATCTTCACGAGCGGCTCTTACGCGCGTGATGCCAACGGAACAGGGCCTTGAAGGTTGGTGAGAATGTGATCATCGCCGGCCTTGATGTGATCCACATCGGTGGCCAGCTCGGTGTTAGCCTCGCCCGCGGCCGGCGCGGTGGTCGGCACTGATCTGGTCCTCGACAGTGGATCTTCGGCCTGACGGTTCGTAGGCCGGCCCGCAGCAGGGCCTAGCACTCCGATTGCCTCATTTCTGGCACTGTCATACGGTCGAAGTAACTGATTACGCCTCGCAAAGCCGCCTCGCTCTCAACGGAGGCGCGGCTAAGTGGTGCCCTGATCCGTTATGTTTATACGTGTCAATTAGGGGGCGCTCGCAGCCGGGATTTCGGTCCTCATCCGCAAGCGTAGATATCACATTCCGGCAACATCTCCTCCCCGAGAATTCCGGCCGACGCCCGGTCCTGGATCCGACACCGTAATGCGCCATGTGGACATGGCTCCTGATCAACAAGTTGGAAGGGCGTAGGCAATGAGAATGAACCTGACCGAGCTGCGAGCCCTCGCCACACAGGTGGGGTTCACCGGCAGCGACATCAACATCGCGGCGGCCGTCGCCATGGCGGAGTCCGCGGGCGACCCGGATGCGGAAGGGGACAAGGGTCTGGCCGACCACAAGTGGGGGTCGTCCTGGGGTCTCTTCCAGATACGCTCCCTTAGGCACCCTGAACAGTTCACCCCACCGGACACACTCAGGGTCGCCGGGAAGCTCAGGGAACCGCTCTACAATACCAAGACGGCAAAGGCCATCAAGGACGCACACGGCTGGAGCCAATGGTCCACGTTCACGAACGGGGCCTACCAGCAGCACATGGATGGCGGGCCCGCCAAGTTCGAGCCGTTCCCTGGTGCTTCGTTCTTCCACACCGGACAGAAATCGCCGATCATCGCCGCAATGCACCAGCGGCTCGTCGCCGAAGGCTGCGACCGGTACCAGTCGAGCGCCAACGCCGACGTATGGGGTCCCGGCGATGTGAAGTCCTACGCCGCCTGGCAGCGGAAGCTCGGCTTTGCCGTCGAGGGTGTCCTAGTGTCACTCCGTTTGCAGGAGGCTCATACCAGGCCACGGTGACAGGAGCAACGGGGCCGTCGGCGCAAAGTTCGCCGGGAACACGCACGACAACGCCGCGGGCGTTGCCCTGCTGGACCTGGTCGCCGAGCACGCCGACGGCACCGTCCGCAAGGCGCTGGTTCGACCAGGGCTTCAACAACCAGGTCGCCATGCACGGCATCCGCGACCGTTGAACGCAACCCGCAGGGCAAGGAGTTTGTCCCGCACCCGGTCGAGACCAACGCAGTTTGGTGCCAACTCAGTCGGAGAGGCAGATGCAATGGGCGTCGGGGCTGACGACATCCACTCAGCTCAATTCCGGACAGTCGACAGTCTGATGGATGTTCGCAATTTCGGGGGAAGTTGTACTGTGGTGCGACAACTGGCATCGGGTTCTCGACCCCGGGCACTGCAGAGGTCTGGACCACGGCGTGCCGCATGACCCCCGGGAGTCGGCCTGTTTCCCGGCGTAACGCCGCCGATGCTGACTTTGTGCTGACTTGCTGACCATGAAATGCCCCCTGACCTGCAATGATGCCTTGCCGTGTCTCTTCGGCTTCCACTGGTATCGCGATTTGCGACTGCTTTGCAAGCGGCGTTTTGACCAGGGTTTGCAGGTAGGTCAGCATGCTGTGCAGATTTGCCGGTGCGCATGTGTGATCAGGTGTGGGCGGGTGCGGCAGTCTTCATGCTGACCTCATGCTGACTTTCCTGACGGTATGTCAGGGCGTGCTGTCTGAGGTGGCGGTGTGAGGGCCGAAGGGGCTCCAGCCGGCGCTGACCGACGACCAGGCGCCCAACACCGACCTGCTCCTGACCGGACCGGAGGCGCTCAGCCACGACGACATCGCCACGATCATCACAGAGGTCACCGGCCGGCCCGTGGCCCACCGCCAGCTGACGTATGAACAGATACGTGACCGTCTCACGGCGCTGATGCCGCCGGAGTTCGCCGCGATGCTCGCACGCATGGACCGCACCATCACCGAGGGAGCCGAGGACCGCACCACCGACACCGTCCAGCGCCTCACCGGCCGCCCGCCGCACAGCTTCCGCGCAGTCGCCGAACGCGAGATGGCACGAAGCAGCTGACGCTCGGCCCCGGGTCCGGCCCACCGGGCTGCCGATCGGCCGTGCTCGCCGTCGGGTACGACTGTCAGTGCCCCCCGCGGCCCCTCGCGGGGCCGTTCCACCGGCGGCGTCACCTCGCCGCATGGTCGGCAGAAACAACCCTTCCGGGGGTGCGGCGGTCCTACCAGACGTCGTGCCCAGAGGGGCAAGGTCTGCCGACTTGTACTGGTAAATCGACTCGAAAGGGCGTACTCCATGGTGCTCGATCCCAACTTCCGCCTGGACGTTCCGGAGGGTTTCGACGATTCGGATACTGAGACTGGGGTGCATCCCATCGCCAGGAAGCTGTTCCTCGGCGCAACTGCCGCGGAAGCTTTCAGGAAGGCCCATGAGTGGCTGCGGGAACAAAGCGCCCGCCTGGCAGACGTGTCGTGGACTGTCTTGGACGGCGAGGACGAGCCCTACACGCTGAGCATCTATTTCACGTTCGAGCTGGACCCTGAAGACACCTGACTGCGACGGTGCAGTTTCGTTTCGCTCAGCCGGTCGCTGGTCTGAGAAGCCATCCGCTTTCCGAGCGTGACCCTTTGGTTCTGGGTGGGTGGGCATGAACTCCTGTCGTTGGCGGGATGGATGGGCATGGTTCGTTCGCTCGTCTCGCGTGTGGAGGTGGGTGGTGCAATCGGTGCTCGGTCTGCTGGAGGCCCAGGAGAAGAAGGTCCACGAAGAGGTGGCGTATTACTTGATCGTTTGCGCTAGGAGGTCCTCATGCGGTACGCGCATGGAGGTGGGCTGACGCCCAAGGAGGCGGTGCAGCCCCGGCCGTGTGGTTGGGCGTCAATTGCCGGCCAGCCGGCCAGCAGCTTCGGGATTGAGGCGGCTGCTGAAACGGGGGCCTGGGCCGGAAAAGATCGTCCGCAAGCTTCAGGGATGGTGGAGACTTTGGGACAATTCTCCGCGATGTGATCAGGAGCCCCCAGTGGACGACATGGAATTCGCCGAAGCTCTGGAGACAGTCCTGCGGGACCTCCAGGCGCAGTGCGCGGTGCAGCCGCACATACGTGCGGACGACAGGTTTGGGATCATGCTCTGGGCCCCGGACGGTTCAGGCCAGGGCCTGACTTCACCACTGGGTGGCACCGCCGCACAGCGGCTGGTGCACCTGGCAGATCAGGTCCAGGACTGGGCGGTGGAGGCACTATGGTCCGAAGGCGCATCGGCGGTCTGGCCACAGTGCCCGACACACCCGGACACGCATCCGCTGACGGCGACAGTCCGCACGGACACGGCGGTGTGGGTATGCCCGAAGAGGGGAACGGCAGTGGCGCGGATCGGGGAACTGTAGACACAATAGAGCGGGCGGGCCTGCGGCCGGCGACAACCGGGGCCAGCCGTGCAGCGGCTGTGGCCCCGGGTGCTGTACGTGGGTGGCGTCGCTCAGCCCGAACCGGGCACGGGCATCTGCTTGAGCCCACTACGCACCGCATTCTGAAACGATCAGTTAGGCCTGGGCGGTTCCAAGGGCGTTGCGCAGGAACGCCGTTGCCTGGTCGATGGCTCCGCGGGCGGCTTTGGAGTGACTCAGCGAGTTGAGCATCATGAAGTCGTGGACCGTGCCGTCGTAGCGCACCGTGGTCACCGGAACGTCGGCTGCTCGGAGCTTGGCGGCGTACGCCTCGCCCTCATCGCGCAGCACGTAGGCCTCGTCGACGATCAGCAGGGCGGGCGGCAGGCCGGAGAGCTGCTCGATGGTGGCGTGGTTGGGAGACGCGGTGATCTCCGCGCGTTGGTTCGGGTCGGTCGTGTAGGCGTCCCAGAACCATTCCATCAGCTTGCGGCTCAGGTAGTAGCCGGTGGCGAATTGGTCGTAGGAACCGGTGTTCATGGCCGCATCTGTGACCGGGTAGTACATCGACTGCTGTATGAACGTGACGTCACCGCGCTCCTTGGCCATGAGGGCGAGTGCGGCGGTCATGTTCCCGCCGACCGATTCCCCGACCACTACCATGCGTTGTGCATCCAGCCCCTTGAACGCCCCCTCGCGGACGATCCACTGCGCGGTGGCGTAGCCCTGCTCGATGGCCACAGGGTAGTGCGCCTCGGGCGACGGCGTGTACTCCACGAAGGCCACTGCCGCACGGGCGCCGACCGCCAACTCGCGCACCAGGCGGTCGTGGGTACCGGCATTGCCCAGCACCCAGCCACCGCCGTGCATGTACAACACGACGGGCAGCGTTCCGGTAGCGCCCTGCGGCTTGACGATGCGTACCCGTACATCGCCCACCGCTGCCGGAACCGAAACCCACTCCTCGTCGACCGGCAGCTTGTCGACCGGCGCGGCCTGGAGGTCGTCGAGCACCTTGCGCGCTGCGGTCGGATCCAGCTCGTACAGGAACGGATGTTGCGAGGTTGTGTCGGCGAGCTCCTGTGCCTCGGGCTCGAGGATGATTGAGGCGGTTTGACCAGCCATGGGAATGCTCCCTGGGAAATCCGAGAAGCGCATCATAAAGAGCGCGGGGCGCTGAAGAGCGCCGCGCTACGCTCGGGCTGCGGGGCGGTCGGCAGAGCCTCCGCTCTTGTGCAAGCCCCTGCTGGGTATATATGTCCATTGTAATTGCCCGTCCTCCGCAGATGCATTCCAAGGAACCGCCTCATCCGTCCGCCGGGTGCTCGGCTCGGTGACGACACGGCCTCCTCGGTGACAGGCTCACCGACGAGCGGATACGCCGACCGACCGTCACTGGTGGGACCGCGTGTGATCCAAGGGTGAATGCTTCAACGCCCCGGCCCGTCCATCACCGGTCGTGGTCCCGATCTGCTGCGCACGGGGTCACGTACTGGAGCGAGACGGGGTCTGCGGTCTTTTGCCGCAGGCGGCGCCACGCACCTTGAAGGACCGCACGCGTTGCCTTCACCCTCAGGAGCGGAAAGCCACATGCTCACTCTGGGGCACTGGTGCGACGCCCCACAGCTCATCGCGGTCAGTCCCGGCTGTCAGTGGCGGGTCAAGTGCCTGGGCGGGGAGCTCGTAGGTGCCGGCGCCGGGCCAGCTCTTCGTCGTCGACCAGAGTGAGCATGGGCTGATCCGGTGCGCACATCATGGTGACGAGGAAGCGGCTCCGGGAGTCCGTCCGGTTGTTTCCGTCCTGGTAGTGGATGACATCGCCGCCCGGCTCCCAGAACGTCTCCCCGGCCTTGATCACCCGCTCCGGCTCGCCTTCCAGCTCGAAGAGCATCTCCCCCTCCAGCATGTAGCCGAAGGCAGGTCCCGAGTGCCGGTGCGGAGGGGTGCCGGGGTCGCCGGGAGGGAACTCGACGAGAACCGTCATCGCCTCCGCCCCCTCCGGAACGAACGGCGGTTTCGCCGACTGCAGCACGGTGAGCGCCGTCTTCCATGCTTCCGAGCGCGGTTGGCTCCCTGCGCTGCCTGCCGCCTGTCCGTTGTTCGACATGGCGAGGTCTCCAGGGGGCCGGGTCAGGTGAGCCAGTCGGTGTAGTGGGTGGGGGCGATGCGTGCGTCGCCCTTGGTGGTGAGCACATCGCCGTGGACGGCGGCGAACATGCCGGCGGTGTCGTCGGTGACGACCGTGCGGCCGTCGGGTCGGGCGTTGAGGGTGATCCGGCCGAGTTCGTCGAGGGGATGGACGTCGGGCCCGCCGATGTTGAGGGTTGCGTTCAGAGGGGTACCTGCGGCGACTTCGGCGACGGTGTCGGAGACGTCCTGGGCGGCGATCGGCTGGAGTGGGGTGGTGGGCAGGCGGACGGTGTCGCCCTCGGTGGTCCAGGACATGAAGGCGTTGATGAACTCCATGAACTGGGTGGCGTGGACGATCGAATAGGGGATCGGCCCGGCCTTGAGGATGTCTTCCTGCAAGACCTTGGCGCGGTAATAGGCGAGGTCGGGCACCTGGTCCGCGCCGACGATCGAGAGGATGACGAAGTGCCCCACCCCGGCTTTGTGGCCGGCGGCCAGGAGGTTGTCCATCGAGGTCTGGAAGAAGGCGGGAGAGGCATCGTCGAAGGTCGGGGAATTCGTCAGATTGACGATACAGTCCGCTCCGGCCACCGCCTCCTCCACGCCCTGGCCGGTGATCACGTCGACACCTGTGGACGGCGAGTGCGGCACGGCCTCGTGCCCGGCGGCGTTCAGCTTCTTCACGACCTGCGATCCGATCAGACCGGTACCGCCGATGACTGCGAACTTCATGGGTCACCTTTCGTCGTGCACCGATAGGTCATGCGTCCAGATTGCGGCGATACCGTGCACAGCGCACGCTGGCCTGTGCGCTCAGCCCGAGCACGCCGGTGATGAGGAGGGCCGGCTTGGCAGGGTCGGACGCGATCCCGGCCACGATCGGCACGGCCGATCAACGTCATAGCCCTGGGCCGACGCACATGCAGGCCGTGGGCGGATGCATGGTTGGTCATCGGTATCAGTCGATGGCCTTCAAGTCGCCCAGTGCGTCACCGAGGTTGAGTTCGGTGCGGCCACGGGTCTGGAAGCCCCGCTTGAACAGCTCTGCCGTGCGTTGCTGCGTGGCCTCACCCCGTACGAGCTGCTGGAACAGGGCGGCATCCGCGCGTACATCGGCCGGAGTCGGCAGGCTGATGGCGTTGATGGCTGCTTTGGCCGCGATCAGCGCATCGCGGGGGAAGCCCCCTATGCGCGCGGCAATGCCGGCTACGAACTCGTCCAGCTCGTCGTCGGGTACCGCGCGGTTGATCCATCCGTAGCGTTCGGCAAGTTCGGCATCGAAGTCGGCCGACGTCAGTACGGCTTCGAGCGCTCGGTCCCGGCCCAGCAGCCGGGTGAGGTGCTGGATCGCTCCCGCGCCGGGCGGTGTGCCGATGCCGACTTCGGGCTGGCCCAGGACAGTGTTCTCCCGGGAGGCGAAGCGCATGTCGCAGGCGAGGAGGAACTCGCTGCCCGCCCCCCGTGCACGGCCGCGCAGCTTGGCGA
>NZ_QUAC01000247.1 GCF_003389455.1 Streptomyces inhibens
GAAGGGCTCGCGCGCCGCTCGGCGCGCGAGCCCTTCACACACGCGCGGCCGGCCCCGCGCACCGTCATGACTTCCATCAGCGGGTGCAGGAGGCCGCCGCGTTCACGGCTCAGGGGCGGCGTACCTCTTTCAGTCGATGCGGTTGAAGGTGAATGCTCGGGGGGCGCTGCCGTCGGACGGGGCGACCCATTCCACATGCGTGGTGTCTCCCTGCGGCTGGGACATGATGCGGGTCGGGGTCTGTGCGCAGAAGCGTTCCGGCTCGGACTTGGTGACGGTCTCCGGGCTGAACCTGAGTACGTCGCTGATGGAGACGAGTACGGAGAAGCCTTCGCAGTGATGGGCGTCCCCTTCCCAGATGAATTCGGCCCTCGCGCTGCCCGGCGTTCCCTGGTTGATCGTCATGCGCACGGACGACGTGGGGTCGTTTCCGTCCTGGGCCGTCCATGTCCCGAGGAACTGGACGGGAATCGTTCGGGCCGCAGAGGCGGGGCGGTGCAGGGTGACGGTGGTCCCTTCCGACTGCCACGTGATGCCGGTGTTCCCGTGACGTCGAAGTGTGATGTCACCGGACGCGGTGCACAGGTCGCTGGGGATGCCTGAGGTCAGCTTCGGTGCGACGACGAGCCGTGTGCCCGCCGAGACGAGGGTGCCGTTTGACTGGCAGAGGGAGTCCTTGGACGACGTCAGGACGTCCGCGATCTCTGCGCCCACCGCACCCTTGCGGATAACGATCCTGCGCAGGGTGATGGCTTTTTCGCCGGGCTTGGTGAATTCGCCTTCCCATGTGCCGAGGTAGCCGTCGGGGACCGTTCCTGCCGGCTTCTTCGTTGCGGGTGTCTGGGGAGGTTCCGTGGAGGGGGTGCGGGACTTCTCCAGGGCTGGTGCGGGCCGCGTGGGTGTCGCCGGTCCGGGTATCGGCTTGACTGATGCCCCTGAATGCCATGCGCCCGTCCACACCGTGATCGCCACCACTGCGACGATCACCAATGCGACGATCAACGTAATGACGCTGGGTGCTGGGCCGTAGTTGTTGATCTGGTCGCGGTACTGGTCCCGGCCGACCTGGGTGGAACGTGATGTCCCGGACGTCTTGGCCGACTGTTCGGTTCGCCCCGACTCGTTGTCACCGGTCACTGCGGTCGTGGTCTCCGCCGATTTGGGTGATCCGTGCTTGGCCCGCGATGTTGGCCTGCTGGTCGACATCGCCGTGCGTTTCGCCGTTGTGTGTCGTCCTGCTGCCCGGGACGTGGTGGCCTGCTACTTGTGTGGCCTCAGCGTTGTCGGTTGCAACCACCACCTGTCGGACCTGTGGGCGGGGGCTGGCCGGCGCCGAGGCGTTCTCCCGTCCTGCCCACCAGCTGACGCCGCCGCCGACCGCGGCCGCAACGACGCCGCCGAAGGCGGCGGCCACTCCCCACCGGGAGTCCTCCGCTTGAGGTAACCACCCAAACGGGGCCGATCTGGCTAGCCACAGGCATAACCCGAATGCGGCCACCGACGCCGCCCCTGCCGCCAACCACCGCGCTAGACGCGACACTGGACCACCCCCTGTCGTCTCAACCTCCAAGTCTCCCCCTGCGACCCGTCAAACACTCCCAGGTCTCACGAAGTCGCACTTATTTCGTCGTTCCCACGGCTGCTGTGAGGCCGGCGAGCTGCCCGGCGCCGTCCAGGCCCCCGACCGCAGCTGGCTGCCGGACCTCATGCCCCCTCGGGGCTGGCCAGTCCCGTCTGGTAGGCGATGACCACGAGTTGGGCGCGGTCCCGGGCGCCGAGTTTGGTCATTGCGCGGTTCGCGTGGGTCTTGGCGGTGAGCGGGGTGACGAAGAGGCGTTCGGCGATCTCGTCGTTGGACAGGCCGGCTGCGACCAGGGTGACCACCTCGCGCTCTCGCGGGGTGAGTGCGGCCAGTTGCGGTGGTGCGGTCCGTCCGGGTGGTGCGGCCGGTCCGGGGGGTGCGGGCTGGGCCAGGAAGCGGGCGATCAGGGCCTTGGTCGCGGTCGGCGAGAGGAGGGAGTCGCCGGCGGCGACCAGACGGATCGCGTCGAGGAGTTCTTCGGGGTTGATGCCCTTGCCGAGGAAGCCGCTCGCTCCGGCGCGTAGTGCTTCGGCGACGTATTCGTCGTTCTCGAAGGTGGTCAGTACGAGGACCTTCACGCCTGCGAGGTCCTCGTCCTCGCTGATCAGCCTGGTCGCGGCGAGGCCGTCGAGGTCGGGCATCCGGATGTCCATCAGCACCAGGTCGGCGCGGTGGCTGCGGGCCAGTTCGACGGCTTCGCGGCCCGTTGCGGCCTCCGCGACGACCTCCATGTCGGGGGCGGAGTCGAGGAGCATCCGGAAGGTGCCGCGCAGGAGTGCCTGGTCGTCGGCGAGCAGCACACGGATGGTCATGGTCGGCCCTTTCGGCCTGCGCGCAGCGGCAGTTCGGCGTCGATACGGAAGCCCCCGCCGGGGCGCGGTCCGGCAGCGAGGGTACCTCCGGCGGACTTGGCCCGCTCCCGCATACCGATCATGCCGTGGCCGGTGCCGGCATCATGGGTTTCTTCGATGGCCGCGGCGGCAGGGCCGGTATCGCGGCTGCTTCCCGCGGTGCCACGGCCGTCGTCCTCGACGGCTATCCGCAGGACGTCGGTGCGGAAGTCCAGGCGGACCCGCGCCGATGCCGGGCCGGCGTGCTTGCGCGTGTTGGTCAGGGCCTCCTGGATGATCCGGTAGGCCGTCAGATCGGTGATCGGCGACAGCTCGCCCGGTTGCCCGGTGCGCTCCAGCGTGACGTCGAGGCCGGAGTGGCGGAAGGAGTCCAGCAAACGGTCGAGACCGGCGAGTCCGGGTGCCGGTTCGCGGGGCTCGACCGGATCTTCGCCGTACCGGAGCAGTCCTACGGTGGCACGCAGTTGGTCCAACGCCCCCCGGCTGGTGTCCCGGATCCGTTCGAGCGCCTGGTAGGCGTGCTCGGGGTCGGTGCGCATGAGGTGGTGGGCGACGCCCGCCTGGGCGTTGACCAGGGTGATGTGGTGGGCCAGGACATCGTGCAGCTCCCGGGCGATCCGGAGGCGTTCCGCGGTGACCCGGCGGCGGGCCTCTTCCTCCTTGGTGCGCTCGGCCCGCTCGGCTCGCTCCACGGCGGCGGCGAGCACTTCTCGGCGGCTGCGGACGGCGTCGCCGATGGCCACCGCCGTGAGCGTCCAGGCAATCAGGGCAAGGGACGAGGGGAGCTTCTGCGCCAGGACAAGGGTCTGCGGGAGCCTTTCCGCGCCCGGGCGGAAGGCCAGCGACGCGCTGATGAGCACGACGGCTGCGAGTGTGCCCGTGCGCCAGGCCCTGCGCCGGTCGGTGTGGATCGCCACCGTATAGAGAGCGACAGCCGAGGCGGCGGGCGTCGGCCTGGCGAGCGGGAGCAGGGCGAATTGGGCCACATGCATGGCCACGGTCACTGCGACCACCGTAAGCGGCCAGCGGCTTCGGGCGATCAGTGGCACACAGGAGATCGCGAGGGCCACGAGGGACCAGGCGATCGAAGCGTGGTCGGCGTAGGCGAAGGCGACGGCCAGCGGGGAGGCCAGGGCGAAGCAACCCAGCGCGACAGCGAGGTCGCCCACGGGTGGCCGGACGGCCCGCTGCGACTGCCCGAGCCGGTCGATCATGCGCACGCTCCCACGGTACGCAGCCCCGGCCGGACCGGCGATGACGCCGGTCCGGCCCTGCGGTGCGCGCGGCTTCATCGAACGAGGTGGACCTTGCGTACCGGCTCCTGGTGCGCCGGGCGGCTCACCTTGCGCACGGGCCGGGACACGTGGTCGCGCTCGCGGACAGGGGGACGGGTGGGTGTGCGGGGCAGATCATGGGTGGCTCCTTGCTACGGGGATGTACGGGTCTGCCGGTGCGGCCATTCGGCGTCCGTTGCCGGTCGGCGATGCTGGTGCGGGAAGTGCTGACGGGGCAGGAGCGGTGTCTCGGGCAGGAGCGGTGTCCCGGGCAGGAACGGTGTCCCGGGCACGGACGTGTCAGGCGGCGCTGTTCTCGGTGAGGTGGCTGCGGTACTCGCGCAGGGCGCGTGCGCTGTTCCAGCCGAGCGCACCCACCACGCGGCCGTCCACCTTGTAGAGCGCGACGAACTTGCGTGCCTGTGGATCTCCGTCGGCCTTGCGTGGCTGTGGATCTCCGTCGACGACTTCGATGGTCGCGTCGGAGGGGCACCAGCCGCAGGTTTGGATCTTGGTGCCGTAGTGATCGGTCCAGCCGAACGGGACCGGTGCGTAGGGCACTGCCTCCGCCGGGCCGGACAGCAGGTTTTTGGCGGCGGTGAGGGCCTGTTGGGTGGCGTTGGTGCGTTGTTCGAGGCGGACCCGGCCGCCGGCCGCGGGGTGTGGCCAGTTGGCGACGTCTCCCGCCGCGTACACCCTGGGTGCGGCTCGGCAGGTGACGTCGCAGAGCACCCCGTCACCCAACGCGAGCCCGGAGCCGGCCAGCCATTCGGTCGCCGGCACCGACCCGATCGCGACGACGACCACGTCGGCGGGCAGCCGGGTACCGTCGTCGAGCACCACCGCGGTGACCCGCCCGTTGTCGCCGGTCATGCCGGTGACATGGCGGCGCATGCGCAGGCGGACACCGTGGTCGCGGTGCATGTCACCCGCCAAACCGCCCACCCAGGTGCCGACTTGCCTGGCCAGCGGCGTGGGCTCGACGTCGACGAGGGTGACGTCCAGGCCGAGACCGCGTGTGGTGGCAGCGATCTCGCTGCCGAGGAATCCGGCACCGATCACCACGACGCGGGGTCCGGCCAGCAACTGGGCGCGCAGCGTCAGGGTCTCGTCCAGGGTGCGCAGCACATGCACGCCGGCCAGTTCGTGACCGAAGGGCAGGCGACGGGGGCGCAGTCCGGTGGTGATGATCAGGCCGTCGTAACCCAACCGGTCCCCGTCCGCCAGGGTGACGACACGTTCCGCCGTATCCAGGCCGGTCGCCCGGCAGCCCAGCCTCAGGTTCATACGCAGCCGTTGGATGTCGGTGTCCTGGCGCAAGGTGGACCTGTGCGGTTCCCAGTCGCCGGCCAGCACCTGCTTGGACAGCGGTGGCCGGTCGTACGGTGTCCGCAGTTCCTCGCCGACCATGGTCAGCGTCCCGGTGAAGCCCTCGCGACGCAGGGCGTCGGCCGCGGTGAGACCCGCGGCCGACGCGCCCACCAGGACAATGTGGTCCAAGGTGGGCACTACTCCACCACCTCGATCGCCAGCGCGGGGCAGCGGGCGGCAGCGTCCTGGACCTGGGGCAGCAACTCGTGTGGCGGGACGGCGTCGAGCAGTATGACGATGCCGTCCTCGTCCCGCTGGTCGAAGACGTCAGCGGCAGCCAGCACGCACTGGCCCGCGCCGACGCACTTGCCCTCATCAATGAGGATCTTCATGGCGATTCTCCGCGTGGTGTGTGGTTCGACGATTCGCTGGGTTTGTGCCGGCCCTACCAGGTCACGGGCAGCTCGTGGACGCCGTAGACGAGCATGTTGTCGCGCATGGGCACCTGCTCGACCGGAACCGCCAGCCGCAACGTCGGGAACCGGTCCAGGAGCCCGGACAGGGCCGCCTTCATCTCCACCCGGGCCAGCTGCTGGCCGAGGCACTGGTGGATACCGTGGCCGAACGCCAGGTGCGGGCTGAACGGCCTGCCGACATCCAACCGCTCGGGGGCGTCGGTGAAGTGTGCCGCGTCCCGGTTTCCGGATGCCAGGGAGGCGACCACCAGGCTGCCTTCCTTGATCTGGTGGCCGTGCAGCTCCACGTCCTCCAGCGCCGTGCGACGCAGACCGAACTGAATGATCGTCAGGTAGCGCAGCAGCTCCTCGATCGCGCTGTCCATCAGGGACGGGTCGGCGCGCAACGCTCCCAGCTGCTCAGGGTCGCGCAGCAGGCACATGGTGCTCAGCGCGATCATGTTCGCGGTCGTCTCGTGCCCGGCGATCAGCAGCAACACCCCGACGCCGGCCAGTTCTTCGTCGGTCAGCTCTCCGGACTGGACCAACTCGCTGAGGATGTCGTCCGTCGGGTTCTCCCGCTTGGCGAGGGCCAGTTGGTGGATGTACCCGCGCATCGCCGTCTGGGCCTGCTGGGATTCCTCGGGGCTCGCATCGAGCCGGAGGAACGTGGCCGAGTTCCGCTGGAACTCCTCACGGTCGGCGTAGGGCACCCCGAGCAGCTCGCAGATCACCAGCGAGGGAACGGGCAGCGCAAAGGCCTGGACGAGATCGACCGGGCCCTCGGCCGAGGCCATCGCCTCCAACTGCTCGGCGACGATCTTCTCCACCGCCGGTGCCAACTGCCGCATCCGGCGCACGGTGAACTGCCCGGTGAGCAGCCGCCGGAACCGGGTGTGCTCCGGCGCGTCCATCAAGATGAACATCCCCGGAGGAGGCGGCGGCACCGGTGCGTCGTTCATCTCGGGGCTGCCGGCCCCTGGAATGGTGCGCTTCGCGCTGAACCGCGGGTCGGAGAGGACCGCGCGCACGTCTTCGTACCGGGTGACCAACCAGCCGGTGGCACCGTCCGGGAGGGTCATCGGTGTGACCGGGGCCTGCTCACGCAGTGTGCGGTACTCCTCCGGCGGGTCGAAGGGGCAGGTCCGCACGGTGGGCTGCGTCCTGGTGTGCTGGGTGTTCGTCACGGAAGAGTCCTTTCCAGAGGGAGGGATGTCCCGGTGTTCATGCGGTTGTTGGTGGCGCAGTGGTGGTCGCCGAGGGCGCGCCGGTAGACGCGCCAGCCGAGCAGCATGCTGAGTGCGAGGACGAGGGGCCCGAAGGCATCGGCCGTGCCGAGGGCGACGGCCTGGCCGGACAGGTACAGCGGCAGCTGGATCGCCAGCATCGCGAGACTCGCGGTGAGGATGACCAGGTTGCCCTTGCTGAACGCCCGGCGCCGCACCCTGCACCGGCGCCAGCCGGTCCGCTCCTTCGTGATCAGCCCCACCACCAGGCCCATCGGCGGCCATCCGAGCAGCAGCAGCACGGCGTTCGCCAAGGCGAGCACGCTGTGCATCACCAGGTTCGGCAGGAAGAAGTTGGTGGCTTCTCCGGTCGTTGCGGCCAGCGTCCCCTGGACGCACACGAGGCCGAGGACGGCGAGCGCACGCCACACCGATTCCCCGCGCACCACCCGGTAGACGCATACCCCGGCCGCCGCCGCCAGGGCGAGTACCAGCGCGACGGTGAGCTGGTGGGTGAGGGCGAAGCTCACGGTGAATCCGAAGATGGGCGCGACCTCGACCACCGCCGCGCGCAGCCGCCTGCGAACGGCGGCCTGTGCGGCGTCCTCGCCGTCGTGCTCACGGTGTGCCGTTGGGTCCACAGCTGCTCCAGATTCCTCGACAGACGGTGGCCGTCCCGCCGCTTGCGGCCCTGTTCACGATGCCGTTCCGCCCGGAGGGTGTCGTCGTGCGTCCGCAGACACTTGGCCTGCCGCGGATGCAGTACGACGTTGCAGCGCCTACCACGAGCGCAGACCCCGGGATGCGCGGGGACCGGTGGAGGCCGACAGTGGAACCAGAGCCCTGTGCCGCATGAGGAGGAGCTCACGTGCCCGGCCCGGACACCACGTCACCATGAGCGCGCAACCGCGTCCCCCGACGTCGCGCCCGATGCCCGAGGCGGAGTTCCGGTCCCTGTACCGCCGGCTGCGTGAGCAGGCCCTGGACGGTACGGATCACGGGCGCGGAGCGCTCGGCCGGCTCACGCCCGAGCGTGTGGTGGCTGCCGCCGAGGTCCGGTGCGGACGCACCGTGTCGCTGGCCGCCCCCATCGAGACCAGGCCGGGGCCGGACAATCCGCAGCCGGCGTCCCATGAGATGACCGCACCGGCGCACCGGGAGGCCGACGCCCACGGGCTGCGGTTCGCCCTCGACCGATTCGCCATGAACGTGCACGGGGACGCCGACAGCCACCTCGACGCGCTGTGCCACGTGATGTTCGACGGCGAACTCTACGGCGGTGTCCCGGCGAGCAGCGTGACGCCGGACGGTGCCGGCGCGCTCACGCTGGACCTGGTGCGGGACGGCATCGTCGGCCGCGGCGTCCTCCTGGACATCCCGCGTCTGCGGGGCGTGCCGTGGCTCGACCCCGGCGATTACGTGACCGCCGACGACCTCGTGGCGGCCGAGACCGCCCAGGGCGTCACGGTCGGAGCGGGCGATCTGCTGTTCGTACGAGTCGGGCACCGCCGTCGGCGCCGGAGCCTCGGCGCCTGGAACGCGGCGCAGGCGCGGGCGGGCCTGCACCCGGAAGCGATGCACTTCCTGGCCGAGCGTCGCGTGGCCGTCCTGGGGTCGGACGGCAACAACGACACGGCCCCCAGCGTGGTGACCGAGGTTCCGTTTCCGGTGCATGTGCTGGCCATGAACGCCATGGGGCTGCACCTGATGGACTACCTGGACTTCGAGGAACTGGTACCGGCGTGCGAACAGCTGGGCCGCTGGCACTTCCTGTGCGTGGTCGCCCCCTTGCGACTCCCGGCGGCCACGGGCTCTCCGGTGAACCCGATCGCCGTCCTGTGACCGTGCGCGGGACGCGGGCCGTTCCAGGTGCCGCGGTGCTGCGGGGCGTATACGTTCGAAGAAGGGAGAAAGCTACTGGCAGGTCCCGGCAACGGCTGGGGGCCGCAAGGCAAGGACGGTGGTCGCCGTGGGCGGCTCCTCCCATTACGACGTCATCATCATCGGCACCGGCGCCGGCGGTGGCACGCTCGCCCACCGGCTCGCTCCCTCGGACAAGCGGGTGCTCATCCTCGAACGCGGTGGCTACCTGCCGCGCGAACGCGACAACTGGGACTCCACTGCCGTGTTCGTCAGGGGCAAGTACCGGGCTCCGGAGTTCTGGCTCGACAAACACGGCAACGAGTTCCCGCCCGAGGTCAACTACTACGTCGGCGGCAACACCAAGTTCTACGGCGCGGCGCTGTTCCGGCTGCGCCCCGAGGACTTCGGCGAACTACGCCACCACGACGGCGTCTCACCCGCCTGGCCGATCCGTTACGAGGACCTGGAGCCGTACTACACACAGGCGGAACACCTCTACCTGGTGCACGGCCGGCACGGCGAGGACCCCTGGGAAGGGCCGTGCAGCGGACAGTACGCCTACCCGCCGGTCGAACACGAGCCGCGCATCCAGCAGTTGAGCGACGACCTGGAGAAGCGGGGACTGCATCCGTTCCACCTGCCCATCGGGGTCGACCTCACACAGGACGCGAACGGGCGGGCAACCCCCGCCAGCGTCTGCATCCGCTGCAACCGGGTGGACGGCTTCCCGTGCCTGGTGCGCGGCAAGTCCGACGCCCAGGTGATCTGTGTGGAGCCGGCACTGCGGCACACCGACGTCGAGATGGTCACCCATGCCCGGGTGACCAGGCTTGAGACCGATCCAACGGGGTGCAATGTCACCGCAGTTGTCGCCCAACTGCCGGACGAGGAGGAGGCCCGGTTCTCGGCCGACATCGTGGTCGTGGCCTGCGGGGCGGTCAACTCCGCCGCCCTGCTGCTCGCTTCGGCGAACGACCACCACCCCCACGGGCTGGCGAACAGCTCGGACGTGGTCGGCCGGCACTACATGCGGCACAACAACCTTGCGCTGATGGCCATTTCGAAGGAGCCGAACGACACCCAGTTCCAAAAGACCCTCGCCCTGCACGACTGGTACCTGGGCGCGGACGACTGGGACTATCCCCTCGGGGGAATCCAGATGCTCGGCAAGTCGGATGCCGAGCAGATCCACGGCGAGGCGCCGCGCTGGGCCGGAGCGGTGGCACCGGACATGCCCTTCGAAGTCCTGGCCCATCACGCCGTCGACTTCTGGCTGTGCGGAGAGGACCTGCCGCAGCCCGACAACCGGGTCACCCTGGACGGCGACGGCCGCATTCGCCTCGCTCTCGACGAGACCAACAACATCGCCGGCCTGACGCGCCTGCGGCACAAGCTCCAGCACATGCTCGGCCACCTGGGCATGCACGAGCACCGTCTGCTGTCCCACAGCATCTACCTGCACAAGGGCATGCCGATCGGCGCCACCGCGCACCAGGCGGGCACGGTGCGGTTCGGCGACGACCCGGCGTCCTCGGCCCTGGACGTCAACTGCAAGGCCCACGACCTGGACAACCTGTACGTCGTCGACACGAGCTTCTTCCCGAGCATCGGCGCGGTCAATCCGTCCCTGACGGCCATCGCGAACGCCCTGCGGGTGGGCGATCACCTGCTGGCGCGGCTCGGCTGATTGGCCTGCGGTGACGCACCGCCGATCGGGCGAAGATCGTCAGTCGGGCAGCGCAAAGCAGGTCTTTGCGCCCCGCTGCTGCCCCACCACGGTGATTGTGTGACGCCTGCACCTCCGGGTCACGGCCCGGCCGAGCCGGATCGCGCAGTGGAGGACTAAGTCATCGTGAGTTCCACCGAGGGCGCACCTTTGGACGTGATCCCCGCGCATCTGCTGAAGGGCCAGAAGGCGCTGGTCACCGGCGCGAATTCCGGAATCGGCAGGGCGACGGCCGTCGCCCTGGGCCGGGCCGGAGCCGACGTGGTCGTGAACTACGTGGCCGGCCGGGAGGAAGCCGAGAAGGTCGTCGAGGAGATCGCTTCCTTCGGGGTGCGGGCCGCGGCCTACGAGGCGGACGTGTCCGACGAGGGCCAGGTCGTCGCCATGATGGACCGGATGGTCCAGGAATTCGGCACGATCGACGTCCTCGTGGCCAACGCCGGATTGCAGCGTGACGCGCCGTTCACCGAGATGACCCTCGCCCAGTGGCAGAAGGTCCTGGACGTCAACCTCACCGGGCAGTTCCTGTGTGCCCGCGAGGCGGCCAAGGAGTTTCTGCGCCGCGGAGTCGTCCCCGAGGTGTCGCGCGCGGCCGGGAAGATCATCTGTATGAGCTCGGTGCACCAGATCATCCCGTGGGCGGGGCACGTCAACTACGCATCCTCCAAGGGCGGCGTACAGATGATGATGCAGACGCTGGCCCAGGAACTCGCCCCGAAGAAGATCCGCGTGAACGCGATCGCCCCCGGAGCCATCAAGACCCCCATCAACCGCGACGCCTGGGACACACCAAAGGCCCGGAAGGATCTCCTGCGGCTGATCCCCTACGACCGCATCGGCGCCCCCGAGGACATCGCCCACGCCGCCGTCGGCCTCGCCTCCGACCTCCTGGACTACGTCGTGGGCACCACCCTCTACGTGGACGGCGGGATGACTCTCTTCCCCGGCTTCGCCACCGGCGGCTGACCGACCTCACTCACGTCGGCCCCCCGGGGAGACTCCTATGCACACCACGGTTTCGTTGCTGGCGGACGCACCGGCGCAGATGCTCCCGGCCAGATCGCTGATGGCCTTCACCCTCGCCTCCCACATCATTCTGGTGCCCCTGGGGGTGGCGCTGCCGCTGATCACGCTCCTCATGCACGCCTACGGTCTGCGGCGGGACGACCGGACCGCCCTGCTGCTGGCGCGGCGGTGGTCGGCGGTCATGGCGGTCCAGTTCGCGATCGGGGTCGTCACCGGCACCGTGCTGTCCTTCGAGTTCGGGCTGCTGTGGCCGCGCATGATGGGCAGGTGGGGTGATGTCTTCGGCATCGGGTTCGGTGTCGAGGCATGGGCCTTCTTCCTGGAAGCCGTCCTGCTCGCCATCTATTTGTACGGTTGGCGCAGACTTCCTTCCCGGACCCACTTCCTGCTCGGACTGCCCCTGCCCGCCGCCGCCCTGCTCGGCGCCTTCGGGATCCTGGCCGCCAACTCCTGGATGAACACCCCGCGGGGCTTCACCCTCGACTCCGCGGGCAACCCCGTCGACGTGAAGATCTGGAAGGCGATCTTCACGCCCATGTTCGGCCCGCAGTACTGGCATTTCGTCGTGGCGATGCTCGTTACAGCGGGCTACGTCGTGGCCGGCGTCTACGCCGTCGGCTGGCTGCGCGGTCGCCGCGACCGGTACCACCGGCTCGGGTTCACGATCCCCTTCACGCTCGCCGCGGTGTTCACACCGGTGCAGTTCGTGCTGGGCGACTCCATCGCCCGCCAGGTCTTCCACAAGCAGCCGGTGAAGTTCGCCGCGATGGAGATGGTCTGGAAGACCGACACCCATGTGCCGGAGTACCTGTTCGGCCGGCTGCACCCGGACGGGAGCATCTCCGGCGGCATCCGGATCCCGCAGCTCGACTCGATCCTCGCCGGCTTCCGCCCGGACACCCGGGTGACGGGGCTGACCTCCGTCCCGGCGAGCGACCGGCCGACGGCCACCCAGGCCACCCTCGCCCACTGGACCTTCGACACCATGGTCGGTATCGGCTCCGTGCTGGCGCTGCTCGCCCTGTGGTACGCCCTGATCTGGCTGCGCCGCCGCAGGCTGCCCGCCTCACCGTGGTTCTACCGGTGCGCCGCCGTGGCCGGCCTCGCCTCCGTCGTCGCCGTCGAATGCGGCTGGATCACCACCGAAGTGGGCCGCCAGCCGTGGATCGTCTACCAGAACATGCGGGTCGCCGAAGCGGTGACGTCGACCCGCTCCACCGGCCTGTGGATCATGTTCGGCCTGGTCATCGTGGTGTACGTCGTCGTCTTTGCCTCGTTCCTCGCGGTGCTGCTGAAGATGTCCGCCCGCTGGCGGCTCGCCGACGAGGCGGGCGAGGGAGGGAGACCGGCGCCCACACCGGAGACGGACAATCCGTACGGGCCCCGCTCCACGGTTCCGGCCGGAGACACGCCTCGGTCCGGTGGCAACGGAACCGACTCGTCCACGGGGGAACGACCGTGATCGCCGGTGTCATCGCCGTCGTACTGCTGCTCGCGGTCGCCGCCTATGCCTGCGCCGGCGGCACCGACTACGGAGCCGGCTTCTGGGACCTGACCGCGGGCGGAGCGGAACGCGGCAAGCGCCCCCGCTGGCTGATCGACCACGCGATGGCTCCCGTATGGGAGGTCAACAACGTCTGGCTGATCTTCGTGCTGATCACCATGTGGACGGGTTTCCCCGTCTTCTTCCAGCAGGTGTTCACCACGATGTGGCTGCCCCTGGCGCTGGCCGCCGTGGGCATCGTGCTGCGTGGCGCCGGCTTCGCCCTGCGCAAGCCCGCCCGGCGGCTGGCCGGACGGCGCCTGTACGGGGCGGTGTTCGCCCTCTCGTCGCTCCTGACGCCGTTCTTCCTCGGTGCCGCAGCCGGGGGAGTGGCCTCGGGCCGGGTGACCTCCACGACGCAGGCATCGACGGATGCCTGGGCCAACCCCACATCGCTGCTGTTCGGTCTGCTCGCCATCGCGACCACGGCGTTGCTCGGCGCCGTCTTCCTCGCCGCGGACGCCCGCCGTTTCTCCGCGCCGGATCTCGACGCCTACTTCCGGCAAAGGGCGCTGGGCGCCCTGGCTGTTGTCGCCGTTCTCGCCGTGATCACGCTGTTCGTCACCCATGGGGACGCGCCTCATGTATGGCACGGGCTCACGCACGGCGTGGGGCTCGTCTTCGTCATCGTGGCGGCGCTGGGCACGCTCGCCACCGCCTGGTTGCTGATCCGCCCCTCCGGGGCCTGGTCGCGGGTCACCGCGGTCGGCGTGGTCGCGTCGGCCGTCCTCGCCTGGGGTATGGCACAGCGCCCGTACCTCATCCCGACCTCACTGACCGTCGCCGAGGGCGCGGGCGCGCACACCACACTCCGCTGGCTGGCGCTCGTCACCCTCGTGGCCGTCGTGCTGATCGTCCCCGCGGTCGCGCTGCTCTACTGGCTGGACACCCATGGCGAGCTGGAGGGCCTCACCGACGCCGACCTGCGGCGCACCGGTGCCGGTGACGAGGGCTGACCTCGTGGCGGGCGCAGACCGCAGACCGCAGAGCGCACGCCGAAGGGTGAGAGCGCGGTGACCGTGGACGAGATCCTGCTGGGCATCGGCCTGACCGTGGCCCTCGCTGTCGGCTCCCAGATCCTCGCGAGCCGACTGCGGATCCCGGCCCTGGTGGTGCTGCTGCCGGCCGGGTTCGCCGCCGGAGCGGTCACCGAGGTCGTCCATCCCGACAAGCTCGTGGGGCCGGCCTTCTCGCCCCTGGTGTCGCTGTCGGTGGCGCTCATCCTTTACGACGCCGGGCTGGGACTGGACCTGCGCCACCTCAAAGGCGCGGCGCGGAGCGTCGTCGTGCGACTCATCGTGCTGGGCGTGCTGCTCACCGCGGGGACCGTCATGGGCCTGGGACCGGCCCTGTTCCGCGTGCCGTTCGCCGTCGCGAGCATGATCGGCGTGATCCTCGTCGTGTCCGGGCCGACCGTCGTCGGTCCGCTGCTCGACCACGTCAGGCCGTTGGACAAGGTGCGGCGGGTCCTGCTGTGGGAAGGGTCCCTGATGGATCCCGTCGGCGGCATCCTCGGCGCCGTCGTCCTCCACTCCCTCGTCTCCGGCGGATTCCGGACCGGCCACGGGTTCCGGTCCGCTTCCTTCTTCGCCGGTATCGCCGTAGGGCTCGTGGGCGGTGTGGTCGGCGCCGCGCTGCTGTGGCTCACCCTCCGGCTGCTCAGGCTCGGCGAGACGCTCGGCACGCTCGCCCAACTGGCCACCGTCGTCGTGGTGGCCGCGGGCTGCGACATGGTCTTCGACGACACCGGGCTGATCGCCGCGATCGTCACCGGGCTGACCGTCGCGAACCTGCCCGGCTTCGGCATGCCCGTACGCCGGCCGTTCTTCGAGACGCTCGTGCAGCTGATCATCGGCCTGCTGTTCATCTCCATCTCGGCGACGGTGACGCCGAAGTCCGTCGTCCCTGTGCTGCTGCCCACCCTCGTGCTCGTCGCCGTGCTCGTCCTGGTGGTCAGACCCCTGGTTGCCCTGCTGTCCACCGCCAGGACGGATCTCGCCGCCCGTGAACGCGCCTTCATCGGCTGGATGGCCCCGCGCGGCATCGTCGCCGCGTCCACCGCCACGACATTCTCCGCATCGCTCATCACCGCGGGCCTGCCTGGCGCCGACAAGATCCTTCCCATCACCTTCCTGGTGATCGTCGGAACGGTCGTGGTCTACGCACTGACGGCGAGGCCGGTGGCCGCCAGGCTGGGCGTCGCACGCCCCTCGCGCGCTCGCCCGCTCCTGGTGGGCGGCGATCCCTGGGTCATCGATCTCGCCCGGTCGCTGCGCACCGCCGGACTCGACGTGCTGATGTGGGCGGGACTCGCACAGGAGAGGAACCGGATCACGGAAGCGGGGTTCGAGCTGGCCGCCGGGGAGCTCATGGCCGTGGCCACCGATCCGAAAGCCCGGCTGGAGGAGGTCACGTCGGTCTTCCTGCTGACCGACGACGACGACTTCAACGCACTCGCCTCGATCGTCATGCGGGACCGCATCGATGGCCCCGTCCACCGCGTCGGCCCGCCCCCCGGCGGTCGGGGCGTCGTTGCCCCCTATACCGCCGGTGACACCCTCTTCGGCCCGGACCTCCTGCGCCATGCCCTGGTGGCCCGTCATGAGCAGGGCGCCCGCTTCCGCGTACAGCCCGCGTCGGTCCCGTGCCCGCCAGGACACCAGGCCCTGTTCGTCGTCCGGCGTGACGGCCGGCTGGAACCGGTGACCGGGACCCTGCCGGTCACCGCGGAGGAAGGCGACACGCTCGTCCTTCTGGGACCCGCGTCGGCGACGGGCGCGGGTCCGGCCACTTGAACCGAGCCCGGCCACTTGAACCGGGTCCGACCAGCCTGACCGGGCCCGACTACCGCCGGTCGAGAGTCGCGTTCAGGGTGATGGCCGCGTCGATGAGGGCGAGATGGGTGAACGCCTGGGGGAAATTGCCCAACTGACGACCCGTCAGATCGATCTCCTCGGAGTACAGGCCCAGATGGTTGGCGTACCCCAGCATCTTCTCGAACACCAGCCTCGCCTTGTCGGGCCGTCCCGCGCGTGCCAGGGCGTCGACGTACATGAACGTGCACAGCGAGAAGGTTCCTTCGGAGCCGCGCAGACCGTCGGGCGAGGCCTCGGGGTTGTAGCGGTAGACCAGGCTGTCGCTGACCAGCTTCCCCTCCATCGCGTCGAGGGTGGAGCGCCACATGGGGTCGTCGGGCGTGATGAACCCCACCGTCGCCATCCGCAGCAGCGAGGAGTCGAGTACGTCACTGCCGTAGTGCTGGACGAAGGCCTGACGCCCCTGGCTCCAGCCCTTCGCCATGACCTGCTCGTAGATCTCGTCCCGTGCGCGGTGCCAGCGTGTGGCCGCGGCCGGCCGGCCGTTCGACTCGGCGAGCCGCAGCGCGCGGTCGAACGCCACCCACGACATCACGCGGCCGTACGTGAAGTTCTTGCGGCCGCCGCGGGTCTCCCACAGGCCCTCTCCCGCCTGGTCCCAGTGGTCGGCCAGCCAGTCGAGGTTCGTCAGCAGCGAGGTCCATCCCCGGTGCCCCAGCTGGATTCCGTGCCGGTGCGCGAAGTAGATGCTGTCGAGAGCCTCGCCGTAGATGTCCAGCTGAAGCTGTGTGGCGGCGCCGTTGCCGATCCGCACCGGGGCCGAACGCGCATAGCCTTCCCAGTGGTCGAGGATCTGCTCTTCCAGGTCGGAGGAGCCGTCGACCTTGTACATGACGTTGAGGGGGTCGGAGTCCTCGTCGCTGCCGGCCCGCTCATGGACCCGGTCGCCCAGCCACCCGATGAACGCCTTGGCCTCCTCGGTGAAGCCCAGTCCCAGCAGGGCGTACACCGAGAAGGAGGCGTCACGGATCCAGGTGAACCGGTAGTCCCAGTTGCGTTCGCCGCCCAGCTGCTCCGGGAGCGCCGCCGTCGGGGCGGCCACCAGGGCACCGCTGGGGGCGTAGGTCATGAGCTTCAGCGTCACCGCGGAGCGCTCCACCGCCTCTCGCCAGCGCCCCGAGTAGCGTGACTGGCCCAGCCAGGAGCGCCAGAACACGACGGTGTCGTCGAAGAGCTGCTGGTATTCGGCGAGGCTGATCTCCCTGGGCGGCCCGTCGGCGGCCGACGCCAGGACCAGCCCGCGCTGCTGGCCCGCCTGAAGGGTCAGCGAGAAGTGCAGGTCGTCGTGCTGGTCCGTCAGGACGTCCAGCAGGCGCTCGTCCTCCGGTTCGCGGATGGGGTGCACGGTGAGTTCCACGCCGTCGTCCGAGGCGAACACCGCTCCGTGCTCGGTGACGTGCAGCTGGTGGGCCTTGCGCCCGTAGTCGAACCGCGGGGCGATCTCGATCTCGAAGGTCATGCTGCCGCGTACGCAGCGGACCATGCGCACCAACCGGTGGCCGGCCGTGACCGTGGTCCCGGTCACGGGCATGAAGTCGAGCACCTCACCGGCGCCTGCCTCGGTCATGAACCGGGTGACCAAAATCGCCGTGTCGGGAAGGTACAACTGCTTGGTCGCCTGTGTCGCGTGCAGGGGCCGGACCGTGCAGTGCCCGCCCTTGTCCTTGTCCAGCAGCGCTCCGAACACACTGGGCGAGTCGAACCGCGGGAAGCAGAACCAGTCGACCGTCCCATCCGTGGTCACCAGTGCCGCGGTCTGCAGATCGCCCAGCAGGCCGTGGTCCTCGATCAGCGGGTAGTCGTTCATAGGGGCGCCCCCTTCGGTGTGCGAATCACCCGAATGCGGCCCCCTGATCAGCGTAAACCGGGGGCCCGGCTCCGGCGCGCCGAGCTCGGGCCGTACGAGACGGGCTGGTCGCGGACGTGACCGGCCCCCAGCTAGCTCTGGGGCTCAGCTGTCGCATGCCGAGTCGCGCGGCGCCACAGCCGTCGCTGGAGACGGAGGGTGAGGACGCCGACCACGATGAGAACGACGACGTTGAGCAGGAGCTGGAGCAGCGAGCCCCATGCCTGATGCCAGTCGGCGAAGGCAACCGAGACGGCGATGTCCGAGGCGGCGGGAATCGTGGTCACGGAGATGAAGACACCGAGCAGGGCACTGCCGCGCGCCTCGGTGAGCGAGACGATGCCGACAACGCCGGCAAGGAAGGCGACGACGACGGAGAAGAAGTCCGGGGTGTCGATGAGATGGGAGACAGGCCGCAGACCCAGTTCAAAGGCTTTGGACTGCAGGTGTGCGCCCCGCGCCAGCGCGGGCGAAACCCAGAGTGACCACAATGGCCAGCAGGAAGCCGAGCGTGAGCGCACGTAGCCCGTCCCGGACCCTGCGACGGTTGCCCCGGTCGATTCCGAGCGCGACGCTGGTGATCGCGCCGTACTCGGGGCCGACCACCATGGCCGCCACGATGAGGATCTGCGAGTTCGTCATGATGCCGACCGAGCCGATGAGCCCGGCAATGACCAGGAACAGGTAGAAGGACGGCAGGTAGGTTCCCTCCGACCGGATGTGGGCCTCGACCGTGGCCCACAGCGGTACGTGGACGAGTGTGCTCGGCTGGCCGGCCTCGATCTGCTCGGCGCGGCGCGAAAACATCATCTCGACGCCGTCGACGGCGATCGACCCCGNAAAACATCATCTCGACGCCGTCGACGGCGATCGACCCCGTACGGTCGATGCCCAGCTCACGCAGGGCGCCCAGCACGCCATTCGCGGCGCCCTTCATCACATCGCATTCGAGCGCGTCGCCGTCCGGAATGCGGGCCGATTTCACGACCACGAGGTTGAGGACACGCTCGTCCGAAGTGAGCAGGTCGACGGCCGGCTGGGTGAGTGCGCGCGGCATGACCATTCGGAAGTGGATCAAGTCCATCCGAACCTCCTGTGGGCGGAGCCGGCTTCAGGCGCGGGGCGTTCGCTTCGCTCAGGGTGACCCGCTACGGTTCCGGCCCGGCCAATGCGTGCAGAGCGGCCGCCACGACGTGTGCCGTGCTGCCGGAGGCGTCGATGGTGACGCCCGGTTCGTCGGCCTGAAGCGGATTCAAAATGTCGTACTGGGAGCCGAGCAGCTCCGGAGGCATGAAGTGCCCCTTCCGGCGCGCGATCCGCTCCGCGGCCAGCTCACGGTCGAGAGCCAGACAGACGAACCACACGTCCACTCCCAAGTGCCGGAACTGGTCCCGGAACTCGCGCTTGAGCGCCGAACACGCGACCACAGCCCCGTGTCCACCGGCCGCATTCGTACGGATCCACTCCGTGAGAGCCGCCAGCCAAGGCCGACGATCGGCGTCGTCGAGGGGGTGCCCGGACGCCATCTTGGCGCGGTTGGACGCCGGGTGCAGATCATCGCCGTCGAGGAACGGCACGCCGAGCTGCTGCGCGAGCCGCGCTCCGACGGTGGATTTCCCGGACGCCGAAACGCCCATCACGATCACCACCCGCGCACCGCCGGCCACACCGGTCAACGAGCCTCCCTGAGGTGGCGGTGGAACACTGGCACATGTCCACTATCGCCCGTCATCCCCTGACGCGCCGCATGTGCAGGGGCGGTCAGCGGTCCCTCCGGTTCACGGCCCGGTTCGATGCCCTGACTATGCTGACCGCTGCGCGGTGTGTGCGAGACGGTTGCGCCACTCCGGTTGTCCTTGGGAGAGGTGAGGGTGTGGCCAAGCCTGTACGTGCGGCTGTCGGGAATGTGTGGGTCAAGTGCACTTTCTGTCAGGGTGATCTGTTTCGGGACCGTGAGGTGAAGCTCAACAGCTCCGGCATGGAGTTCATGGGCTACGGCTGGGCGAACGAGTCGGCGACCGGGCTGGTCTGCTGGAACTGCGGATATGTGCACCTGTTCGTGAACAAAGATCTCGAACTGTACAAAGTGAAGAAGGGCGAGGGGTGACGTAGGTCCCCCTCGCAGGTGGCCGGCGAGCGCAGGTCCTGCAGACGGACGTCCGGGGAGCACGTCGATCACCCGGCCAACGATGCGGAGTGCGCTCGCCGTCCGAGGCGACCGGCCCCCAAGGATCTCGTCCGCTTCGGCGAAGCGCTCGTCGCCGAGCGCGGCCCGGCCGCGGCAACTCAGCGTGCGGACCTGCAGATCGGTACGGTCGTGGGCGCCGCGCAGGCGAGCCGCCGCGCCGAGTATGACGGCCACATCGCGGTACCGCCCGTAGTGCCTGTTTGCCAAGCTCTGCTTCGAGTTTGCCCGGCTCAGGAATCGAACGAGACAGTCCCTGGGGTTGAGACCTGTAAAGCCTCCTCCTGACTGATTGGTGCTTTGACCAGGGGTGATCGGGCGGCGGAGCCGTGGTGTCGGCGGCATGTCGGGGGCTGTCAGTCCGGTGTCGGAGGCATATCGGGGACTGTCGGTCCGATGTCGGTGGGGTCTGGCACCTTTCGAGAGGTCCTGCCGGGTGCCCACCCGGCTGCGGGTTTGGGAAGGGGATCTCTCGTGCATGACGTAGTGATCGTGGGCGCTGGCCCGGTCGGTCTGTTCCTCGCCTGCGAGCTTGGCCTCGCGGGCTGCTCTGTCCTGGTGCTTGAGCGGGAGCCGGAGCCCCACTCCCCGTTCAAGGCGAAGCCGCTCGGGATGCGGGGCCTGTCCGCCGCGTCGGTAGAGGCGTTCTACCGCCGCGGGATGCTGCACCAGCTGCTGACGGCATCGGGTGTCCACGACGATCCCGGCGCGGACCCCGACGCGCACGAACCGTCACCCCCGCGTGGCGTGGGCCATTTCGCCGGCATGATGCTCGATCCGGCCCAGGTCGACGTCGCCGCCCTGCCCTACCGGCTTCCCAGCCCGGCGATGGAGGGCATGCTGACATACCTCGAAGCGGTCGAGACGCTGCTGTCCGAGCAGGCATCCCGGCTCGGCGTGGAAATCAGGCACGGCGTCACGGTCTCAGCCATCGCCCAGAACGATGAGAGCGCGGTCGCGCAAGCCGGCGAGCAGGAGTACGCGGCGCGCTGGGTCGTCGGCTGCGATGGCGGACGCAGCGCGGTGCGTGGGCTCGCGGGCTTCGAATTCGTCGGCACCGAGCCGCAGTTCACCGGCTACACCATGCACGCCACCGTCGCCGATTCCGAGAAGCTGCGCTCTGGGATCAACCTGACGCCGACGGGCATGTACCTCCAGCTCTCGGACGGGTACATCGGCATGATGGACTTCGACGGCGGCGCGTTCGATCGCTCGCAGCGGCCGACTCGCGACCATCTCCAGGCGGTTCTGCGCCGTGTATCCGGCACCGACGTGACGCTGAGCGACGTGCATCTCGCCTCGAGCTTCACCGATCGGGCGATGCAGACGACGACCTACCGGCGGGGACGCGTCCTGCTCGCGGGCGACGCCGCTCACATCCACTCGCCCCTTGGCGGGCAGGGACTCAACACCGGCATCGGCGACGCCATGAACCTGGGTTGGAAGCTCGCGGCGACCGTGCACGGGTACGCGCCGGACGGGCTGCTCGACACCTACACCCGCGAGCGCCATCCGATCGGTGCAGGGGTGCTCGACTGGTCGCGCGCCCAGGTGGCGGTCATGCGGCCGGACCCGCATGGCCAGGCGGTCCAAGGAGTGGTTCGCGACCTGCTCGGGACCCGGGACGGAACGACCTACGTGTTCGAGAGGATGTCGGGATCGTGGATCCGTTACGACCTTGGCAGCGAGCATCCACTGGTCGGCCGCAACGCCCCGGACCTTTGCCTCGAAGACGGCACTCGCCTCGGCGACCTGATGCGGGACGGACGGGGCGTCGCGCTCGATTTCAGCACCGACCGATGCCTGCGCGGTTCAGCGATGGGCTGGCAGAGTCGGATGCGGTATGTAGCCGGTCCGGCGAGAAACGACCTCGGATCGGGTGCCGTGCTTGTCCGACCCGACGGCGTAGTCGCCTGGGCAGGTGATGGCACCCCTGATCGTGCAGCGTTTGAGCGGGCCGCCAGCCATTGGTTCGGTGGTCCGGAAATCTGAAGCAGCTTCCCCGTTCTCCTTAGCGGCTACCCCGTTCTCTTTTCGTTCCTGCGGGTGCTAAAAGGGCGCGAAGGGAGTCATTCCGATGCGATTTCAATCGCCGGAATATCAACGTTCTCATCCGCTTTCCTCTCCTCACCGAGTTCAAGGAGCGCACATGACGATCACCGTCCGACCGGGAAGCACCGTGATGTTCACCGGTGATTCGATCACCGACTGCCAACGGCTGGAGAGCGAAGACGGCCTCGGGTTCGGCTACCCGCTGCGCGTCGCGGGCGAGTGGGGACTCCGGTACCCGGGCCGGCCCGTTACCTGGCTGAACTCCGCGATCGCGGGCCACAAGGTGATGGACCTCGAAGCCCGCTGGCAGACAGACGTACTCGACGCGCGCCCGGACGTGGTGTCGATCCTCGTCGGGGTCAACGACATGGGCTGGCACACGCTGGACCCGAAGGGGTACGTGATCCCCGTGGAGGAGTTCGAAGCGGGTTATGACCGCCTGCTCGCGCCCCTCGCCGAGGCGGACACGAAGCTGATCCTCATCGAGCCGTTCCTCCTGCCGATCCACGGCGTCGTCGAGGCGGGTGTCGCGCTCATCGGAGAGGAAGAGCGAAAGGAATGGCGCACCGACCTGGACCCGAAGATCCAGGTCGTGCGCAAGCTCGCCCGCAAGTACGGCGCGCATCTGCTCACCGCCGACGGCATGTTCGCCGAGCTCGCCGCGACGACCGGGCCGGAGCACTGGGCCGCGGACGGCGTACACCCGACGCCGGCCGGTCACGCCGCACTCGCGGCGGCCTGGCTGCGCCTGGTCGCGTGACCGGGCCTCGCGATCACCCGCAACACCGGCGATCGCGAGGAGTTTCGCCGGCCGAGCCGCCCCGGGAGGGCCGCAGGAACCTGGGCTGGATGAGTCGGCTGACGGCGAGCGCTCGCTCGACGATGTCCCGTTGTACCCGGCGCGGATCGGCGCTGTGCTGACCATTCGCTACGCCGCAGGTGGAGCGGTGCCGGCCTGTGAGGAGACCTACGAGGTCGTCCCGGATGAACACGGGATTGCTCGTCATGACGCTCGCGCGCACACCTTCCCGCAGGCATGCGCGGGCTCCGCGGGAGCGTACGCACGCGAATGCCTGCCCGACAGGGCCATCTCGGCCCGTCACACCTCCCTGGGGCCACGCCTTCCCGGCAGTTGGGGCACGCGAAGGGCACGCCGTCACCGGAGAGGCCCGGACAACGAACAAGGCCCAGATCACTGACCTGGGCCTCAACTATGGAGCGGGTGACGGGAATCGAACCCGCGCTCTGAGCTTGGGAATCAGGGGGCTTTCGGGTGCCTCATGCCTGCCTGACCAGCGAAGACGCCGCCGCTGGGACGGAACGCCCAGTTGAATCTCAGCCCCCTGTTGACCGTTGTTTACCGCTCTATCTGGCACGACACTGGCACGGTGGTCGACGCAGCTCCGCTGTCATCGCGGTGAACGACGCCTCGTCCCCCCGGACAAGCGCATGGTGGCGAACAGCAGGTCGGCCGCCAAGAGCACGATGCCGATGAACAGCAGGTAGCCCAATCCCTCTGCCACGGTTCCGATGATTCCCAGTGCGACGGCCACGATGATCAGGAGCAGGAAGAGAACCATGACGCGAACGCCTCCCTTGGGCTGAGCGCGGGTGGTCAGCGGCGTGCGAGCTGCCGTTCGCCGCCCGCGCCCGGCTGGTAGGTCAAGCCGTAGTGCTGGAAGACAGCCTCCTCTGCCTCGGCGGGCAGCACGTCGTCCGTCCCGATCGCGGGCGCCTTTCTCACCAGCTTCTTGGCGTAGGCGACCTTGACGTAGCCCGGCCCTACGATGGCCCCGTCGAGAGGGACGAAGACCAGGCGGTGGCGGGGGCGCAGGCCGGTTCGGACAGTGGCCATGGCCGGGTCGTCGGTGGTGGTGTCCACGTAGACCGCTTCGAGCACACCGATCTTGCGCCCGGCCGGGTCCACCACATTGTGATTGCGCCACTCACGGATATTGGCTGCCTCGATCATCGTCAGCCCCTCGATCGTCCTGCCTCAACCGGCCGAGGCAGGACAGCCCGCTCGACATCGCAATGTCGCCACCAGAGGCGTCTGCTCTTCCAGCTTGCTTCCTGCTGTCCGCCCTCGGGCGCCAGGCCAGCCATCTGGTGTCGTCCTCGTCTTTTCACGCTGCGACCACGGTCCTGCACGGTCCTGTGGAGGTAGTCCGTCCTGGGCAGCAGGGCACGGCGGGTCACAGCAGACCACCGCGGCCGCAGGGCGCTCCGGGCGGATCGGTCAGTGCCTGAACGCGTCCCTGATCTTCGCCCCGGCCTGCTTGATGTTGCCCTTGACTTGGTCTCCGCGGCCTTCGGCCTGCAGGCGTCGACTGCCGGTGGCGCGGCCGGTTGTCTCCTTGGCGCCGCCTTTCATCGCTTCGGCTTTGTGCGCGATCTTCTTCGCGAGACTCATGGGTGGCCACCTTGGGTGAGTTGTCTGCTGGAGGTCCGGCGGCAGGAATACTGGTGGGTCGGCGGTCAGCGCTCCGCGCGTGCGGTGGTGGCCTACCGGGGGGCGGCTCGGTGCCCGAACAAGTGCAGTTTCCTGCGATGACCGCCGTGCGGTTCGACAGGACGGTCGCTTTGGGGTGATTCGTTTCCCCGCGCGTTTGCCGTCTCTGCGCGGCCGGTTCCGCGTTGGCCGTTCAGGTCGTGGCGATCGTTGCCGGCATCGGTCGTCTCGCGGCGCTTGAGTCCGTGGCGCTTGGTGCTGCCATGGCGCGAGGTACGGCGTCGTGCACCGGTGAACAGCAAGATCAGCCCCAACACGGCCGCAGCCCCGACGATGATGCCGTACAGGAACAGCATGCCGGTGGAGCCGGCCATGTCGTAGCCGAATACCGAGAACCCGCCTGTGAGTTCATGCCCACTGCCACCGTTGGTGACAATGCCGGCCACGCCGACGACTACCGCGGCGAGCAGGATGAGGAGTCCGAGGATGCCGATCATGACGCGCTCCAAGGAGCTACTGGGTATGTCCCACAGTAGAACCGCAGTGGCCAGGAGGCCACTGCGACCGGAACGCACAGGATTCCCCGGGACCGGTGGCTCACTCGCTGGAGACCATCGACCGCGATGCGGCGCAGAACTGGGAGGAGCAGGCGCTATGCCTCCTCGACGGGCAGGACGCCGGGTGTCGCGCAGGTCGGGAGTGCAACAAATTCTGGTGTCACGACTGGGACGGAAATGCGAGAGGCGCTGCCCCGGAGCTGGTCACGCCTGACTGGACTGGGGGGGACGTACAGCGCGAACGACCGTCCCCGAGAGGCCGCGATGTGCTGAACCCTGAAGGACTGAATGCAACTTTGAGCGAGATGCTGAAGCACCGTGCGAGGCCCCGACGCCAGTGGGGCGTGCGTCCGATCAGCGTGCCTCAGACTGCATTCTCTCGTGGACGGCGCTCATACATGGCGAGCAGTAGCGTTCGGTCGGCGCGTCATCGGAGAGTGGCCTGGCACGCACGGTTTGTGCGGTCTGCTGCCCGCACAGGGTGGTACCGGCATCACCCTTGGCCCTTACGTGCCAAGTGACTCCGGCACCGGTCGTCGCAGGGCCGGCAATCATCTCGTACATCGGCCTCTCCCCTGGTCTAAGGCCCCGGCGGGCCGTGGGTCGCTTGCCTGGGGCGAAGCCGGGTAACGCGCTGCTGACCGGGCTCCGTCCTGCTCGTCCATGCAACTCCGCAGCACCTGATCGGACCATTGGAAAGGGCCCGATCGGGTGAACTGGAAGGCGTTGACCTGCTCGGGCTCACTTGAGTGACGGGCACTGCGACACTTCGTGAACACGGCCGCCAACTCGCCGTCGGCGGCCTCATCCGCCCCTGGTGCCGACGCCTTCAGCGGGCTGTCCCAGTGGGCCGCCCCCTGGTGCGGCGCGGCTGTTGCGGCAGACGTTGCATCAGATGGTTGGCGACCTCATCGTGGGGCGAAGCAGGAACCGGCCGGAGCCCAATACCCTCCGGTGGGTGTCGGTGGGCACTCACTGCCGGGGCTGGTCGGGGACCGCTCGGCATCAGGGCCTGCGCGGTGTTGTTGGTGGACCGCCGCTTTCCGCTGCCCGCCGGGGTACGTCGGACACAGCGGGTCCGGTCCCGGGACCCGTACCTTCACTTGCGGCTGCTTCGCTGGACTGCGCTGCTGTCCCCGTCGCCGTCCAGGCGGCGCAGTACAGCAGCATTCTGGCCATGAGGTTGATCCACAGCACGACGGCGACCGGCACAGCGAAGGCCCCATACATGCTTTTCGCCGCGACGCCCTGCAGGTAGCTGGTCAGTAGCAGCTTGAGCAGTTCGAAGCCGACCGCACCGATCAGGCCGGCGATCACGACCGCGCGCCGGCCAGGGTGCACCTGCGGCAGCCGGGTGAGCAGGAAGACGAGCAGCAGGAAGTCGACGAGCAGGGCGATGGCCAGGCCGGCGAGGAAGAGCAGCGTGCGTCCGGCGCCGCCCTCGATGCCGATCTTATCGGCGGCCCAGCCGACACCTCTGCTCGCGAACACGGAGCCGGCCATCGCGGCCAGCCCGACCACGCCGAGACCGACCAGTACCCCGGTGTCCTTGAGCCTGAGCAGGATCGGATTTCCCGGGTCCTGCTCCTTCTCCCAGACCGCGCGCAGGCACCCGCGCAGGGAGCCGACCCAGTTGATGCCGATCACGAGCAGCAGCGCGCCCGCGATGAGCCCGACGGTTCCGGCGTGCGCGACGAGGCTGTTCAGGTTCAGCAGGTTGGAAAGGCCCGGCGCCTGGCCGGCAATCTTGTCCTGGAGCTTGCTGAGCTGGTCCTTGCTCAGCAGCTTGGCTCCGATCGCCGCGCCCGCAGTGATCAGCGGAAAGAGCGCGACGAAACTGGTGAAGGTGATGGCGGCGGCGAGCCGGGCCCAATGGGCCGCGGCCAGCCGCTCGTACGCCCGCCACACGTGCGTACGCATCAGCCATGCGATCCCAGGCAGCCTTCTCAGCCATTCCATGGAAAACACCCACTCTCAGCGTACCCACGGCGTGAGAAGAGGCATCTGGCGGCGAAACTCCGCCGCCTTCCGTGGCGAAGTGGGTGCCCTGCGCGTGCGGTCGGTGGTCAGCGGGATTCGGAAGCGGTTGCCGCGTGGACAGGTGAGCGTCACAGTGAGAGGGAGCGCATTGTGCGAGATCGGAGGACACCGTGATCGCCCTGGGAGTCATTCTGCTCATCATCGGGTTCCTGGCCAAGATCGCCATACTGTGGACCATCGGGATCATCCTGGCCGTCATCGGACTGATCTTGTTGCTCCTGGGCGCTCTCGGGCATGGGGTCCGCGGGCGACGGCACTACTGGTAGAGGGCCCCGACACCCGCACGGCGATGAAGTCCCGCGCGTGTGGAGCCGACGGCCGGCGGTGTAACGACGACCGTGTGCGGCACGCATCGCTGCGCGTTCACCCGTGAGATCCAAGATCGTGTGGGGAAGCCCCGATGAGAGTGCGGCGCACCGCGTGCCTGGGCATACGTCACCGGTGGCCGCTGAAGCTTGTCGTGCGGGGCGCGCCGAGCTACTTGCGGCTCAGTCGTCTCTGAACATGGCTGCCGGTCGTGGGCTGTAAGTGAGTGGAGGATGCGATGTCGACCATCGTCATCATCGTGGCTGTCGTGGTCATCCTGGCCGTGGCCGCGCTGGTCCTGCGGACCACGATCCGGCGCCGGCAGCTGCGGGAACGTTTCGGGCCGGAATACGAGCGCGCGGTCGAGGCGAAGCACAGCCGTGGCGCGGCCGACCGCGACCTGAGGGCGAGGGAGGAGCGGCATGAAACGCTGGAGATCAGGCCACTGCCCTCGACGGTGCGGGACCGGTACGCCCGGGACTGGACCAGCGTGCAGGAACACTTCGTCGACCGTCCCGACCAGGCCGTGGGCGAGGCGGACCGGCTCGTGACCACGCTCATGAGCGAGCGGGGCTACCCGACCGAGGATTACGAACAACAAAAGCGGGACCTCTCGGTCGAACATGCCCAAACGTTGCAGCACTACCGCATCGCCCACGAGATCAACGCGCGCGCCGGAGGCAGGGACACCTCGACGGAAGAACTGCGGAGCGCGATGGTCCACTACCGGGCGTTGTTCGAGGAACTGCTGCACGACGGCGGCACCGCTTCGTCGGACAAGGAACGCTGATAAGTGCCCAGCAGCCGGGAGCGTGCCACCACCCCATGGAGGTGAAGGGATATGCAGAGGGAAGGGCCATTCGGGCGCGACGAGTATGCCGAGCCCGGCCGAGAGGGTCTGTCCACCGAGGACATCGCCCGGCCCCGGACAGATGCACCGCAACAGCCCCCGGACGATGACCTGACGGCAGTCCCCGCAGCCGACCGGGCTGCGCCCAGGAGCAGAATCACGGACGCGGCCGGAGGGGAGCCGGACGCCGCAGCCGGCGGACATGGCGCGTCCGCGCAGAAGCCCGATACCGCCCCGCTTCTAGGACCCCAGGAGACAGAGGGCCTCCGGACCAGGTGGCAGGAGATCCAGCAGGGATTCGTCGATGACCCGCAGCAGTCGGTGCTTGCGGCAGACGCGCTCGTCGCCGAGGTGATGCAGCTGCTCGCCACCACATTCGCCGACCACAAACAGGGGCTGGAAGGCCAATGGCACCGCGGCGAGGAGGTCGCCACCGAGGACCTACGCAAAGCTCTGCAGCAGTACCGGTCCTTCTTCGACCGCCTGCTCAGCACCTGACTCCCAGCCGGCCGACTACGCGACAGGCCGCGCCGTAGCGCAGTCGCATTCGGCCGTCGATCATCGAGTTGCCCGCAGCGGAGCGCCGACCGCGTGCATATGCCGCAGCGCCTGGACGTAGGAGTCGATCAGGCCCGCCTCGGTGTACGGCACGCCGAGTCGGTGGCAGTGCCTGCGCACCACCGGCTGGGCGAGGCGCAGGTTGGGTCGCGGCATGCTGGGGAAGAGGTGGTGCTCCACCTGGTAGTTCAGACCGCCCAGGAACCAATCGGTCACCCGCCCGCCCCGCACATTGCGCGAGGTCAGCACCTGGCGGCGTAGATGCCCCCACCGTTCACCGTCGGCCTCAGGCATCGGCATGCCCTTGTGGTTCGGCGCGAAGGAGCAGCCCAGGTGCAGGCCGAACAGTGCGTGATGCAGCAGCGCGAAGACCGCGGCGACACCCACCGGCATCGCCGACAACAGCAGGACCGCGTAACCGACCAGGTGCGCGGCGAGCAGCGCCCCCTCGACGGCGCGCTCAAGTGCCGGCTGCCGCTTGAGGTCCACGATGCCGGCGACCTTCAGCGCGAAGCCCTCCAGCAACAGCATCGGGAAGAACAGTCTTGCCTGATGCTTCGTCACAAATCGTGCGAAGCCCTTGCGTTCGGTGGCCTGGGCCTGTGTCCACACCAGCGCGCCCACGTCGACGTCCGGATCCTTGCCCACATGGTTGGGATGGGCGTGATGCCGGTTGTGCTTGTCGTTCCACCAGCCGTAGCTCATGCCGAGCAGAAGATTGCTGTGGACCAGCCCGAGCACCCGGTTGGCCCGGCGGCTCCCGGCGATCTGCTGATGCCCCGCATCGTGCCCGAGGAACCCCGTACGCCCACTGAACACCCCCAACGGCACCGCCAGCAGCAACACCCACCACGAACCCCCAGCCAGCATGACACCCGTCCATACAGCGGCCAGGGCAAGAGAGTTCAGGACAATCGTCCTGGCGTAATACCCGCGGCGGCGCTTCAGCAGTCCGCGGTCCTTGATCTCCCGCAGTAGCGGCGCGAACTCGCTCCCCGTGACGGCCGGCTGCGGGCCGTCACCACGTTCACCGGGAAGGAGTGCGCTGGTCGGCGGCATACCAGGCTCCAGCAGTCGGGGGGTGTTCGGTTGCTCGAATCAACGAAGCCGGCCAGGAGAAGTCACGCACCGTAACGCGGTGTGCCGTCACCGTCCTGGAAGGGCCCTGCTGCGCAGCTCCACCTCGTGCGCGGGGATGGACAGTGGCTCCAGCGCCTGGGGCCCCTGAGCCGTTCGGGTCCGTTCCCGGCATTTCGCCGCGTCGGCTCCCTTCTTTCGCGGTTTGCTGCGTGGTGCGGGGGCAACCCGACGCCGGTGCTCCCGGCCCGCTTGTGGACGCGGTCGCACCATCGAGGAGATCGCCGAGGACAGACGAGAACGGGGCCCAGGATGCATCGCGACAAGCTCGGGATCTACCTGAATGACCACTTGGCCGGTGCCACCTTCGGCATCGGGCTCGCGCAGCGCATCGCCCACCAGCACCGCCACTCGGCGCGCAGCGCCGACCTGCAGCGCATCTGCGACGAGATCGCCCAGGACCGGCAGAGCCTGCTCGAAGTCATGGACGCGCTCGGCGTCCCAGCACGCCGCTACAAGGTCTACGGTGGCTGGGCGGCCGAGAGGCTGGGGCGCCTGAAGCCGAACGGCGTCCTGTACCGGCGCTCCGGGCTGAGCACGTTGATCGAGCTTGAGACCCTGCGGCTGGGAGTCGAGGGGAAGACCCTGATCTGGCGCACGCTGCTCGTCGTGGCCGCGGGGGAGCCCCGTCTGGATGAATCCCGGTTGCACAATCTGCTGGACCGGGCGCGGGGCCAGATCGACACGCTGGAGACGCTGCGCCTCACGGCAGCAGAGGCGGTCTTCTCCCCCAGGGCGGGCAGCGTGCCTCCTGACAGCCCGTGAGACTGCCGCGACGTCGCCGACCGTGTAGTCGACAGGCGCACCGATGAAGCCTTCCGATGCCGCGGGCCGTCCCTCTCTGTTCGGGCGGCTGCGCCGTGTGATCCGGCATTCGCCGGTCGGGCGCGGATGGAGACGGGGCCGTGAGCTGGAGCTGGGGTCGCGGTCACTGGGCTTCGCGGCGCTCGGGTTCCTGACGCTGGTGCCACTGTTGATCGTTGTCTCCGCGGCTGATCCGACACACGGGAGGGGGTTCGCGCAGTGGCTGGGGGACGGGATCGGCGTGTCGACGACTTCCAGGGAGCAAATCGGGCAACTGTTCACCCGGCCCGGCCAGACGGCACGGACTACGACCGCGTTCGGCGTTGCCACCCTTGCTGTCTTCGGTCTGTCGTTGGGGTCGGCGGTGCAGACCGGCTACGAGAGGGTCTGGGAACTCTCCGCAGCGCGCTGGTATGCCCGGTGGCGGCATGTGCTGTGGCTCGTCGTACTCGTCGGGTACCTCTTCATGTCCGCCACCACCACGCTGTGGCGACAGTCCTTGGCCCTCACGTCGGCCGCACTGCTGAGCGCTGTTCTGTTCTTCTGGTGGTCGCAGCGGATGCTGCTCGGTGGCCGGGTCGGCTGGGGCGCCCTGCTGCCCGGCGCGGTGACTACGGTGATCGGACTGATCGGTCTCCGGGTCTTCTCCCGGCTCGTCTTCTCGCCGTTGATCGCGTCCAGCGCCGTCACCTACGGCGCCATCGGAACCGTCCTGGTCATCCAGTCCTGGCTGGTCGGTGTGGGCGTGGTGGTTTTCGGCGGTGCGCTGGTCGGCCGGCTGGTGCTTCAGCGCCGACACCGTTGAAAAGACCGACCGGCCAGACGGATACGCGCCGTGCCCAGCCGGCCCCCGGATATCGGAGGCCGCGCGACTCAGCACCTGGCACGCCGTGTGTTCGGTGAGCCAGGTCCAGGCCCCGTCCTCGGGACCGCCAAGCGGCAGTAACCGGCCGGGAGCGAGCTGCTGCCAGCGCAGCCAAGCATCCTTGCGTCAGCCGCCACCGGCACCGACCTCTCTGCCGCCGCACTTCCTCAGACGCGCTGCGCCCAGGCTGCCCGGCACCGCCGCTTGCGCCCTCGTCCTGCAGCCCCAGCGGGCCGGTGCCACCCTCACACAGGCCCGTGACGCCCTGGACGCCTACCTCGTCGAACACCCCGACATCAGCGAGGAAGCCGACGTCATGGTCTCCAACGCCATGGCCGAGGAAGCCATCGCCAACTTCGCCAGAGGGCCCCACGGCGCTCCGCCGCCCGGCGAACACCCCGACGCCGACCAGCACGACTGAGCCGTCGAGGGTCGACCCCTGATCGCCTCCCGCCCTGAGCCCGCAAACCCTCAGCGGCTGGGAGTCTCACCGCCCATCCCTCAAGAACGACCCGGCAGTTCGGTGTTGCCGCACCGCACCTGCCAGACGAGGACTCACCCCTTGCGCCAACCGGCAATACCCCATGCCTCCGCCCGCTCCCCGCGTGCCATGAAGGAGGTGATCACACCCGATGCCGGCCCCCTCCTCACCGTTGACGAGGCCGCCGAGCGTCTCCGGACCGGCGTCCGCTTCGTCCGGCGCCTCATCCAGGAGCGCTGCATCCGCTACGTCAAGGTCGGTCGGCACGTCCGCATCCCCGAAGCCGCGCTGAACGCCTACATCGCGGAGCGGACCATCCCGTCCTTCCACGATGCGCAGTCCTCCTACCGGAAGGCGGCCTGATGGCGGGCCGCAAGCCGCAGCGGCGGCGCGAGTTCGGCACCGTCCGCCAGCTCGCCTCCGGGCGTTGGCAGGCGCGGTACTGGGCACCGGACGGCAGCCGCCGCACCGCCCCGGAGACCTTCGCCACGAAGACCGATGCGCAGACCTGGCTGACCCTCACCCAGGCCGACATCGAGCGCAACCACTGGATCGACCCCGACGCCGGCGCCGTGAACTTCGAGGCGTACGCGCTGAAATGGGTCGAGGAGCGGGGCCTTTCGGCGACGACGGAGGAGCTGTACCGCAGGCTTCTGCGGCTACACATGCTGCCCGTCTTCGGGGCCATGGACCTGGACGAGATCGCGCCGCCCGGTGTGCGCACCTGGCGGGCCGAGCGGCTGCAAGCGACAGGAGCGACGACGGTTGCCAAGTCCTACCGGCTCCTGAAGGCCATCATGGACGGCTTCCGACGACGAGCTGATCCGCCGCAACCCTTGCCGGATCAAGGGGGCGGGCAGCGAAAGGGCCAAGGAGCGGCCGACGGCAACCGTCGAGCAGGTCGACGCGGTCGCGGACGCCATGGGACCGCGGTGGCGTCTGATGGTCTACCTCGGGGCGTACGGTCCAATGCGGCCGGAGGAGCAGGCAGCGCTGCGACGGCCCAGCGTCACATTGGAACCCCTCGCTGTGAAGGTCAGCGAGGCGGCACCAGAGCTGACCACTGGCCGACGCGTCGAGGGCGACACCAAGTCGGATGCGGGCGTGCGCACCATCTACCTGCCCGCCTTCCTCTACATAGAGGTGAAGCGGCACCTCGACTGGTTCGCCGAGAAGGACCTCAACGGCCTGCTGTTCGTCGGCGAGAAGGGCGCACCCTTCCGACGCTCCACCTTCGGCCGCAAATGGCGCCGGGCCCGCGCCAAGGCAGACCTGCCGGAGGATTTCCGCTTCTACGACCTCCGCCACACCGGGCACACGCTTTCCACCCAGTCCGGTGCCACGCTCAAGGACACCATGGTCCGGGCGGGTCAGTCTTCCGAGAAGGCAGCGTTGATCTACCAGCATTCTCCTGACGACCGGCAACAGGAGGTTGCCGGGGGCATCGACGCGAGGGTGCGAGCTGCACGCGATAAGGCGGCGTCTCAGCGGCAGGTCGCGAAAGAAGCCTGAACTTCCAGGGGGACGACAGCATGTCGTCCCCCTGGAAGGTAGATCGGCTACTCGTCCGGGTTTTCCGGCCCGCTGCGGTAGCGATCGCCCTGCAAACGGAGGAAATCATCGAGCGACATGTAGCTGCCACCCCTGCCGACCCGGCCCGCAGGAGGGGAGGGGCTGGGTCTCGATTCTGATGCTTGGACCCGCCTCGCAAGGGCGACCACGCGGTCAACTGCTTCGCTGAGTGCGCGTGTGTGCCCGTCGTCGAAGGGGACGCCAGCAATCGAGTGGCAGGCATTGGCGATGCCGATGACGACCGGCTTATCCGTAAGGAAATCCAGCCTGCCCCCGAAGGTGCCCTCTACAACGGTTGCATCGACGTGTGCCCCGATAATCCAACTGAGCTGCGCGATCACGTCGGCGATGTGCTGGAAGGAACCAGAGGAGTCCTTCCTGGACACCAGACCGTGCTCAATGGCATGGGACCGAGCGTCTTGCAGCAAAGAGAGAACCTGCTCGGCCTCGTCCTGGACATCTGCCCAGTTTGGAGGGGCAGTGGCAGCTACCGGCTCGGCTGCCGCAGCTGCTCTGGTGCGGAGCCTGTTCAGTGCGTGGTCGGCCATGCTGATCGCCCACTTGGAGAGCGCTGGGTCGATGGATGCTTGCCGACCCCGGTCCTCCACGGCAGTCTTGACCTCAGTGATCCACCGCAGTGCAGAGTTCGTGCCAAGTTGGTCGGCAACCTCATGAGTCGCCAGTGAGAGAAGTGCATCAGGAGCTTCTGCAACGGCCTTCGCAGCACTCGCCGCGAGTTCGGGCTGAGCATCGGCCGCTCGGGAGATAACTGTGAGCCCTTGCTGCCGTTGTTCCTGCGCCAGCGACGGATGCTGGAGGAGGCTGGCGATGAATCGGTGGTCGCTTGCCTCCTCGACCTCGCTGATGACCTCTCCGGCGAGCAGATCCGGGCCGATGGACCCCCACCGCGCGCCGCTGCCGGACGGATAGAGCACAGCGAGCATGTCCTCAACGGCGTCGACGAGATGGGCATCTGGACCGGCGCCTGTGGGAAGTCCATGGTGGTGGGCCTCCAGTCCCGCGGCGATGGCTGCTCGTGCTTGTGCTCGATCGCCGGCACCGGCCAGACTCTGCGTCGCGACCATGGTGCGCAGGAGACCAGGCTGACGCTGGAAGGTTCCGTCCAGGCCGCGAGCACGGGCAATCCGCTGCCAGTAGCGCTCCTCGTGGGCCAAGAGCACGTCGACTGGGTGCCCGTACGCGGCGAATGCTGGATTGATCTCGGCGAGTAGATCCGCAAGAGCTGTCATGTGCAAGGTCAGGACGCTGGAGTGTCTTTCGGGCGGCGCAATGCGCCTTGGCGTTGCCGGTGTGGCTGCCGCGGAATCCCAGTCGTCCTCAATCCCTGCCCCCTTCAAGATGCGGATGCGCTCCGCGAAGGCATGCCTTGCGGCTTCGTATGCCGATCCAGGGGCGGCGGCGTCGATGCAGTCGTTCACCTCTACACCGAGACCCGCCCCCATCGACGCAGTGCCCCGGCGCGAACGGCGAAACGGCTGCCACCAGCTACCTTGATCGCGGGCCAGCAGCAGGAGCCGAATGGGCTGAGCGGTGCCGCCGCTGCCACTCACGATTTTCAGCAGCTCATCGACCTGATCGAGGCGCGTTTCGGCGTAATCGACGATCAAAAGCAACGGTCGGTTCGCCGTGGTGAGGGCCTCGTATTGCGCCGTCCGCAGCGGCCTTTCGGAGAGAAACCCGCCTGCCCAGGGCCGTGGTGAATCGATGCCGGTCTGGGGCTCGCCCAGATGGCGCAGCAATTCGCTGGCGAGCCGAGTCTTGCCGACGCCACCGGTGCCGGTGACTGCGGCAACGTCGATCCGACGTCCGCTGTGACACCACTGCGCCAAGAGTTCGGACTGCTCCTCTAACCCTGACATGGGCACGACCTGGGCCTGGGCCGAGAGCAGGTAGGAAGCAGATAGCCGTGGGTCAGGGGCGTCGTCGAGCAGTGCTTGTAGATCGGCAGGTTGAAGCTGGGCCGGCAGTCCAGTGGCAGCGCTGACCGACTTGGCGAAGCCTTCGGCCGCGAGGAGCCACGAGATAGGAGTCGCCAGAAGGAGCGACGCGTCCCAATTCTCGGGCGCCTGAGTTGCCAGACCCACCAGAAGTCCCTCACAGAAGATGCCGGCACCGGACATCCCCTGCCACAGGGTGCGCTCGGATGGACGTGCGTCACTCACTTCGAGTGCGTAACGCTGGGACCGGGCCGCCGTCGTCGGATAGATGTACCCGTTGACGACCTTTGGATCGCTGACCATGACTTCCCGCGACCTGCGGAGGAAACGTCGCCGCATCGCCCTGGGGAAACCGATTGCTGTGCAGACAGGCCGCTCGGCCGGATGCTCGCAGGTGAGTTCACCCCACCTCACGATCCGTACGTCCACACCGAGTTGTTGCCGATCGGTTTGCAGGATGGCGCTGTCGAGATCTTCGTCATGCCAAATCACCCGCGCATCGACTGCCGGTCCTCCGTCGAGGGCACGGACCAGCACAGGCTGACCATCCGGCCCCTGGCGACATACGACATGGGCTGCGGTGAGCACGAGGCCAGGCGCGATGATGGTCCCTGAACCGAATGTCTCGTCACGGGGATTGCTGACTTCTACGGCCCGCTGGCGGAGGTGTGCGCTCACTCGAGTCCTCAGCCCAGCGGCACTTCGCCAGGCAGGGGATCGAAGCCGCGCCCCTCATCCCCGATGAGGTTGTCGTCTGGCCGATCCACCTGCAGATTCACGGTCAGCTTTTGCGTCTCCGCCTTCGTCCGTTCGCCACGTGCGTCAGCAGAGACGACGAAAGCCTTGACTCCGCCGCTCGCAGACGCCGAGTGTCGCAACTCGATGCTGAGTTCGAGCGTGACATCACTGACTCTGAAGCGAAGGGGCGATCCCTCGCCATCGCGTTGTGCTGCCGCGAGGCCCTCCCGAACGGCCTTTAGCGCCTCGGCCAGTTCCGTTCCGCTCGACTCCATATGTCCCCCTCATAGACCTGAACTCCAGTAGGCCAGTCAGCTACTGATGGGCGCTACCTAAAGCCCGGAAACCGCCCTCTTTGCAGACGTGAGTTCGCACCCACTTGACGCGTTAGTGGTGCAGGTCACAGGAATCGCGTCTCGGGATTTGAGACGTTGCTCGACGCGTGGCTCCAGAGGTGTCGTGCGGCACCTCTCCGTGTAACCCGTAGAGGGGAGTTGGGGCACGTGGAGGGCACGCCCACGCCGGAGAGGTCTAGATAATAAACAAGGCCCAGATCGCTGACCTGGGCCTTCGTTATGGAGCGGGTGACGGGAATCGAACCCGCGCTCTGAGCTTGGGAAGCTCATGTTCTACCATTAAACTACACCCGCGTAATCCCGCCTCGGATCGAGAGCGGAACATCGTCGCACACTCTACCCCATCGCCTCGTCGTGGTGCATTTGGCATGCCCGGACGGGGCGGGTGGGGGCGGTCGGTGGGGCTGTGGGCGGGGTGTTGAGGGTGGGGGTTGCCGGCGGCTCGCGGGGTGGGATGCGGGTGCGGGGCGCGGGAGTTGAGGCGTACGGTTGGGCGCCGGAGTGCCGCGTGCAGTGGCGCCCAGTTCATCCCCTAATGTGGCTTTTGTTGTCCACGCAGTTGGGAGAGGGACTTGATGGAGCGCACCGTCGTACGTTGTGCCGAGGGCCACGTGTTCAGCACCGCTTCGTTCCCGATGCAGACCACCGACCGGCTCGGTCCCGGACGGCTTCTGCGCTGCCCGCGCTGTGCTCGGCTGCGGCATTCGGTGCCCGTCGAGCACGCGAAGCGGTAGTGGAGCGGTAGCGAGGTAGTGGCGGAGCGGTCACGGAGTGGTCGCGATCAAGAGAAGTAGCAGGAACGAGGAGTAGCGGGCCCGGCTCCCCCAGGTGGGGGCCGGGCCCTCGTCGTGCGGTGGGGGTGGTGCGGGCGCGTATCCTCGTCTGCGTGCTTCTCTCAGACAAGGACATCCGGGCCGAGATCGATGCAGGTCGGGTGCGCATCGACCCCTACGAAGAGTCGATGGTGCAGCCGTCCAGCATCGATGTGCGGCTCGATCGCTACTTCCGGGTGTTCGAGAACCACCGCTACCCGCACATCGACCCCGCCGTCGAGCAGGCGGATCTGACGCGTGAGGTCGTGCCGGAGGGCGATGAGGCGTTCATCCTGCACCCCGGTGAGTTCGTGCTCGCCTCGACGTACGAGGTCATCACGCTGCCGCACGACCTCGCCTCCCGGCTCGAAGGCAAGAGCTCGCTGGGACGGCTGGGGCTGCTGACGCACTCCACCGCCGGATTCATCGACCCGGGGTTCAGCGGGCATGTGACGCTGGAGCTGAGCAATGTCGCCACGCTGCCGATCAAGCTGTGGCCGGGCATGAAGATCGGGCAGCTGTGCATGTTCCGGCTGACCTCGCCGACCGAGCACCCGTACGGCAGTGATCGGTACGGCTCCCGCTACCAGGGGCAGCGCGGTCCGACGCCGTCCCGTTCGTTCATGAACTTTCACCGTACGCAGGTATGAGACAGCCGCGTCGGTGTGGGGGGCGCGCCCGACAGGGCGGGCGCGTGGCAGAGCTGGTGGGCAGAGAAGGTCTGAGAGAGATACGTGAGTGACGTGCGGGAGAACCTGACGTACGAGCGCTTCGGCGGCGCGATTCGTGAGCTGGCGCAGATGGTCGCCGACGACGGGTACGAGCCCGATGTCGTGCTGTCCATCGCGCGGGGCGGCGTCTTCGTCGCGGGGGGCCTGGCGTACGCGCTGGACTGCAAGAACATCCACCTGGTGAATGTGGAGTTCTACACCGGGGTGGGGACCACCCTGGAGATGCCGGTCATGCTCGCGCCGGTGCCGAACGCGATCGACTTCTCGGAGAAGAAGGTGCTGATCGCGGACGATGTCGCGGACACCGGCAAGACGCTGAAGCTGGTGCACGACTTCTGCCAGGGGACGGTGGCGGAGGTCCGCAGCGCGGTGATCTATGAGAAGTCGCACTCGCTGGTGAAGTGCGAGTACGTGTGGAAGCGCACGGACGACTGGATCAACTTCCCGTGGAGCGTGGAGCCGCCGGTGGTGCGGCGCGAGGGGCAGATCCTCGACGCCTGAGGGGGCTGAAGGGGCTGAGGGGCCAGCGTGACAGTCGTTGCGCTTTGGTGACTGCCTTCCTGAGTAAGGGAGTTGGCGTCTTCGGGGCTGCTGTGGTCCGGCTTCCCTTGTCTTTCGGTGTGCTGGTTTCGGCCAATTCCGTTCCGGGTGTTCCGCCGGTTCTTACTTACGAGTAAAACCCGCGGTAACAGCAGACCGGAGGGGAGACCCCATGGTGCGTGTGAGACGTGGGCGGCGACGGGCGTTACACGGGTGGCGGGCGGGGCGGGGGCGGCGGGTACGAGCCGTGGTCGCGACGTCGACGGCGGCGCTGACCGTGGCGTTCACCGTGGCCGTGGGCGGGGCGAGTGCGGCCACCGGTGCGCCGGTGCGGGCCGGGGCCAGCAGCGCCACGGCGGCCGGAACGGCCACACCGCTGCCGCCCGAGCTGGAGAAGATCCGGGCGCAGGAGGCGGTCAAGCTCTACGGCGACCCCGCCCAGCGGCCGGCCGGGGAGCGGAAGACCTCGCTGATCTCGCTGGGCGACAGCGAGATCTCGGGGGAGGGCGTCGGGACGTACGAGCCGGGGACCGACGGGCCGAGCAACTGGTGTCACCGGTCGCCGGACTCGGCGATCCACCGGACCGGGATCGCGGCGGATGTGACGTACAACGTCGCGTGTTCGGGCGCGTACAGCGGCAATATCGTGATCGGCGGCAGCAAGCAGTACGCCGATGAGCTGGTGCAGAGCGACAGTCTGGCGATCAAGGCCCGCAATACGCGGCTGAAGATGGTGCTGCTGGTCGTGGGCGCCAATGACGATCTGCAGTTCGGGCCGGTGATGACGGACTGCGTGCAGCGCTGGTTCCTGCTCCAGGGCACCTGCGAGCCGAAGTATCAGCCGGGCTGGCAGGCGCGGGTCGACGGGCTGGTGCCGAAGGTCGGGCGGACGGTCGGCGATCTGCGGACCGTGATGCGGGACGCGGGGTACGCGGACGGCGACTACCGGCTCGTGGTGATGTCGTATCCGAGCCCGATCGGGCCGGATGTGGAGGACAACCCGAACTACCCGGGGAAGCTGCCGGGCGGCTGCACCGGCTACACCTCCGACGCGGGCTGGGGGCGCAATGCCGCCGTGCCGGCGTTCGAGAAGGGCGTGCGGAAGGCCGCGCGGGACTCGGGGGCCGGCTATCTCGACGCCTCGCGGCTGTTCCACGGTCATGAGGTGTGCATGGAGGACACCTGGGCCCGCGGGCTGTGGGTGAATGTGTCCAACCCCTTCCCGCCGGACGCGAATTCGGTGCGGCAGTCGTTCCATCCGAACGCGCGCGGACATGCCGCGTTCGCCTCGTGTCTGACCCAGCTGTACGCGTCGGGGCTGCGTGAGGCGTCCTGCGCCGATCCGGCGAGCACCGGGCAGCCGAAGCTCTACGCGGAGGCATGGGACGACGCGTACCGGCCGCTGAAGAATGCCGGCACGGGGAGTTGTATGGATGCGACCGGCGGTGCGAGTCGTAACGGGACGGCGGTCGGCGGCTGGGACTGCAACGGGCAGCGCAACCAGGGCTGGTGGTACGACGCGGAGCGCAAGTCGGTGCATGTGGAGCTGACCCAGGACCGCTGCCTGGATGTGCCGGGAGCGCGCTACGAGCCGGGCGCCGGGCTGATCCTGTGGAACTGCTCGGGCGCGGCCAACCAGCAGTTCGTACGGGCGGACGGCGGGACACTCCGGCCGGCCGGTGCGCAGTCGCTGTGCCTGACGCTGGGCGGGGCGAAGGAGCCGGTGCGGTTGCAGGGCTGCGACGGTTCGGCGGGCCAGCGGTTCGCCTAGCCGTACGCGGACGCGCCCGCCGTACGAGGAACGGGCGCGCGGCCCCACGGCGAAGGGGCCCGCTCCGGAGTCGAATGCTCCGGAGCGGGCCCCTTCGCCGTGGCAGATT
>NZ_QUAC01000020.1 GCF_003389455.1 Streptomyces inhibens
CCCGGCGGCTCGGCCGGCAGATGATGCGGGCCGCCCGCGCCACCTGGCCCAGCGCCGCACTCGACGCGCTCGCCGCGGCCCGCCCGCGCGGCGCCCACCAGCCCGTCGTCCTCGGCCTGGCCGCCAGGTCCGCCGGCCTGTCGCCGCTCGACGCCGCGTACGCCGTGGCCTACGAGAACATCAGCGGCCCGGCCACCGCCGCCGTCCGGCTGCTGAGCCTGGACCCCTTCGACGCCACCGCCGTCCTCGCCCGCCTCACCGCCGACCTCGACAAGATCGCGGAACAGGGCGCCGAGGCCGCACTGCGCGCCGCCACCGAAGGGGTGGACGCCCTGCCCGCGGCCTCCGCGCCGCTGCTCGACATCGCCGCGCAACAGCACGCCGCCTGGCCGGTGCGCCTCTTCGCCTCCTGACCCCGCCGGCCCCCGCGCCGCCCACCCGCAGCCGTACGAACCACCGGAGTGACCATGCACCTCGACCACAAGGACACCTACCCCGAGCGGTACACCTACAGCGCCGCCGAACCGGTGCGTGCGGACGGCACCCGGCGGGCGCTGCGGATCGGCCTCGGCGGGCCCGTCGGCACCGGCAAGACCGCCACCGTCGCCGCGCTGTGCCGGGCGCTGCGCGACGAGCTGTCCATCGCCGTCGTCACCAACGACATCTACACCCGCGAGGACGCCGAATTCCTGCTCCGCGAGGCCGTACTGCCCGCCGAGCGGATCACTGCCGTGGAGACCGGCGCCTGTCCGCACACCGCCATCCGCGACGACATCTCCGCCAACCTCGAAGCCGTCGAGGACCTGGAGGACGCCATCGGCCCGCTCGATCTCGTCCTGGTCGAATCCGGCGGCGACAACCTCACCGCCACCTTCTCCAAGGGCCTGGTCGACGCCCAGATCTTCGTCATCGATGTCGCCGGCGGCGACGACATCCCCCGCAAGGGCGGCCCCGGCGTCACCAAATCCGACCTCCTCGTCATCAACAAGACCGACCTCGCGCCCTATGTCGGCGTTGACCTGGAAGGCATGGCCCGGGACGCCAAGGCGCAGCGCGGCGAGTTGCCGGTCGCCTTCACCGCCCTGAAGTCGGAGAACGGCGTCAGGCCCGTATCGGACTGGGTCCGGGCACGGCTGGCGGACTGGACCGCGGGCCCGTCATGACGCTCGCCCTCCGCACGCCCGCGGTACCGCCGCAGACCGCCGCCTCGGCCGCCGGTCTGCGCGCCACCGCCCGTATCGTCGCGCGGGCCGACGCACAGGGCACCACCCGGCTGCCCGTCCTCGACGGCGACGGCCCGCTCGCGCTGCGCCGCATCCGCGCGCACGGCAACCAGGCCCGGGTCTGCGTCGTGGGTGCCATGAGCGCCCCGCTCGGCGGCGACCGGCTGGGCATCACGGCCATCGCGGAGGCGGGCGCAGCCCTGCACATCACGGCCGCCGCGGCGACCGTCGCGCTGCCCGGCCGCAGTGCCGAACACGCCACCTACGACGTGCACCTGACGGTCGGCGACGGCGCGCGGCTCGACTGGCTGCCCGAGCCGCTGATCTCCGCGGCGGGCAGCGATCTGCGGATGACCACGACCGTCGAACTGGCCCCCACCGCACGCCTGGTACTCCGTGAGGAACAGGTGCTGGGGCGCAGCGGCGAGGAGACCGGAGCGCTGCGCAGCCGGCTCGTGGTCCGCCGCGCCGGCCGTACCCTGCTCGACCAGGAGACGGCCTACGGGCCCGGCGTCCCCGGCTGGGACAGCTCGGCCGTGCTGGACGGGCATCGCGCTGTCGGTCAACTCCTGGTCGTCGGGCCGGAGTTGGAGGAAAAGCCGGCCGAGGTGCGGCTCCTCGGCGATGCGGCGGACGAGCGGTCCGGCGACGGCGCGGGACAGGGCGTCCTGGCACCGCTCGCCGGTCCCGCGGCCCTGGCCACGGCCGTCGCCCCGGACGCGCTGCGGCTGCGGCGCCTGCTGGACGAAGCCGCCCGGAGCGCCGCCGCTGAGTGAGGGCGGCCGCCCCTCACACCTCCAGATCGGCCTCCAGCCGGGCCAGGCGGTGACGTGCCAGCGCGAGATTGGCGCGCTTGCGGTCGAGCACCAGATAAAGGAAAAGGCCGCTGCCGCCCTTGCCCGACACCGGACGGATGATGTGGTACTGCCCGGTGAGCGTGATCAGCATGTCCTCAATGGCGCCCTGGAGTTCCAGCATCTCCATGGTGCGCATCTTGGCGCGTACGACATCGGTATTGCCGGCCGCGGCTATGTTCAGATCCAGCGCCTGGTTGTCGCCGAGGGTGGCGAGCGCCATACCGCTGGTGTAGTCGACAAGGGCGACACCGATGGCGCCCTCGATGGTCGACATCGCGTCGGCGAGAGCGGATTCCATTTGAGCCATGAGGAGTTCAGACCTTTCGGTTCTTTGAAGGTGTTCCGGTGCGCAGGTATGTGTGCATCGCAGTGTCTGTGCGGCGCAGTGGTCGCGGTGTGCCGAACTGGCCGATTACTGACGCGGTGCGGCGTCCACGAGCGCGCCGATCCGCTCGGCCGCCCTTCTGGCCTGCAGATGCAGCCGCCCCACGTTCGTGTCCGGGCTCGCCACGGCCGTCAGGACCGCACGGCGGCCGGCGGAGTAGGCCGCGATATATCCGTCGGTGCCACGCGTCAGGGATTCCTCGAAAGCGCCCTGCCCGGTCGCCTCGGTGAGGCGTTTGGCGACCCCGATGGCCGCGGCGGTGAGCGCGGCGAGACCGTCCGGTTCGATATCCGGCAGATCGTGGGCGATCACCATGCCGTCCACGCTCGCCACCATCCCGCCCTGGAAATGCCGCACCTGGTCGCGCAGTGTGTGTAATTCATCCCGTATCCGGGGTTCGATGGTCATCATTCTCCTTTTCGCGACACGCCTCTTGATGGCGCGTTTCATGCTCTGCATGGTCTTTGTACGCAAGGGTTCACAGGTTTTCCTCCAACGCCGTACGCAGTCGGACAAGGAGGGCAATATCCGGATCGGCGGTATCGAGAAGTTCCGGTACCGGTAGTTGCCAGGTCGGGGTGTGGTGTTCTTCGGCGGCGGGCGGTGGATGCCCGTCCAGAGAGGCTCCGGGCTGCCGCCGGGGGAGCGCAGCCGGCGCCTGGGGTACGTGGATGAGTCCGGCCGCGGCGAGACGGCGGATGTCGAGCAGCGTCATGAACGCGGACTGGCCCAGCGCGCGGGCGAGTTCGTGCGGGGTGTGCCGGCCGTCGGCGCGGTCGAGCAGCCGCCGCTGGCGGCTCGTGGTGCGGGCCGAGGCGCGGGCGTGGACGGGTATGACGGGCGAGGTGTCGACCGCCGCCCAGGGGCGCAGCTGGTCGAGCAGCGCCCGTCGGCGGGCCGTCGCCTGCTGGAGGGCGGTGGCGCTGACACGGCGTACGGCGCCCAGCCAGTGTGCGGTCCCGGGGGTGAAAGAGGTGGCTTCGGGCGGCAGCGGCAGAGCGAAGAAGGCGGCGTCGAGCAGCGCCGCGAGATGGCAGATCTCCAGTTCGCCCTGCGTCAACCAGCCCTCGCTGACCAGGAATTGGCCACCGCGGAGCTGTGGACCCGCCGTCTCGACGGCGTACTGCCAGCCCTGCGGCGGCACCTTGCCGGCCGCCGTGAGCCGCGCTTCGAGTCCGGGCGCGGCGGCGTCCTCGACGCAGTAGACCGCGCCGTCGAGCAGATAGAAGCAGCCGTGCGGACCGCGGAGGGCGCCGGTGACGCGTTCGGCGGCGCACCGGTCGAGCAGCCCGGCCGGAGCGGACGGGCGAGGGGGTATGGGCAGGCCCAAGGCTGGTTCCTAATCGTTGGTGCGGTGGGGCGGAGGGTGCCGTCAGGACGGGACCAGCTCCGCCGCCAGATCGCGCAGCCGTAGCCGGGCGACGGCGAGATTGGCCTGTGCGCGGTCCAGCCAGAGGCAGAGACAGGTCTGGCTGTCGAAGGCCGTATGCACAAAACGGATGAGGTGGTAGCTGTCAGCGGCCGTGATGATGAGGTCCTCCAGGGCCGGGCCGGCGGTGCCCGCGGTGTCGAAGGTGGCGTTGCGCGTCACGGCCTGCACCACCTCGGCGGTGTCCGCGGCGGCCGCGTCATGATCGCCGTGGGGTGCCTGTCCGGCCGTACCGAGCGTCAGACCGCTGGTCCAGTCGATCAGTCCGGCGCCCAGGACGCCCGGGATCCCCATGGCTTGGGACAACACCTGATCGATACCTGGCACTTCGGAACTCCTTCGGACGGCTCGGACGGGGCGCCGCTCGGCACTGACGCACGGCCGGCACCGGACAGGGGGCGGCACCGATGTCGGTACGTGGCGAAAACGCCGAAGCCCTCCCTCGTGGCAGCGCGTGGGAGAGCCTGCACGGAAGGTTACTGAAGGTGCGCGATTGGCACATGCCTCAAGGGCAGGTCTACGGCAATTGACGTATTCTCGCCCCTCCGGGGCCCTCCGGCGGCCAACGAACCGGGCTTCTCCCCGCTGGGCCGTCCGGCGCACGAGAACAGGACGGCGGGGCGACAGGCCTCCTGTCGCCTCGTCAACTGTCCAATGCATGGCTCGCGTTGAGGATCCCACCGGTACGTCGGATTCCGGTGCGGCATGTCGGGCTGCTGCCGCTCGCCTTGGCCGGAATGGTGACGTTCCGCTGCGATGTCCGGCCGTTCCTCGACCGGCGCCCTGCGGCCCAAAACCTACAGCTTGGTAAAGAAATGCCGGTCAAACCTGTTCAGGAGGGGAGAAGAGACGACAGGATCCCCCCGTAGGCCTGTGATCAACGCCGCCACAAGTGGCGCACCAAGCAGGGGGAACAACCACGTGAAGAGAACAGCAGCGCTCGGCGCCGCCGGCACCCTGGTGACCGGCACGCTCCTCGCGGGAGCGATAGCCGCCACGCCCGCCAGCGCGGGCGAGCAGCATCGGAGCGGATCGGCCGAAGCGCGCGGTGTACAGACCGCCGCCGCGCGCGCGGCCAAGAAGGGCATCGACTGGCAGGACTGCCCCGCCGACTGGGGTCTCAAGTCCCCCGTCCAGTGCGGCTATGTCACCGTCCCGGTCGACTACGCCAAGCCCAACGGCCGCACCATCAAGATCGCCGTCGACCGAGCCCTGAGCACCGGTGACAAGAAGGAGCGACAGGGCGCCCTCCTCTACAACCCCGGCGGCCCCGGCGGCTCGGGCATGAGGTTCCCGACCCGCATCACCAACAAGAACCCGCTGTGGGCCAAGACCGCCAAGGCATACGACTTTGTCGGTTTCGACCCCCGGGGCGTGGGTCACTCCGCGCCGATCTCCTGCATGGACCCGCAGGAGTTCGTCAAGGCCCCCAAGGCCGACCCGGTGCCCGACAGTGAGGCCGACAAGCGCGCCCAGCGCAAGCTCGCCAAGGAGTACGCCGACGGCTGCGCCGAGCGCAGCGGCGACCTCCTGCCGTACATGACGACCACGAACACCGCCCGGGACCTGGACGTGATCCGGGCCGCGCTGGGGGAGAAGAAGCTCAACTACCTGGGCGTCTCCTACGGCACCTACCTGGGCGCCGTCTACGGGACGCTCTTCCCGAACCATGTCCGCCGGATGCTCGTCGACAGCGTCGTCGACCCGTCCCGCGAGAAGGTCTGGTACCAGGCCAACCTCGACCAGGACATCGCCTTCGAGACCCGCTGGGGCGACTGGAAGAAGTGGGTGGCCAAGAACGACGCCACCTACCACATCGGTGACACCCCCGAGAAGGTCCAGGCGGCCTGGGAGAAGCTGCGGGCGACCGCGAAGCAGAACCCGATCGGTGGCGTCGTCGGCCCGGCCGAGCTGACCGGCTTCTTCCAGAACGCGCCGTACTACGACTCGATGTGGGCCTCGGTCGCCGAGGTCTGGAGCGCCTACCTCTCCGGTGACACCAAGCCGCTGCTGGAGAACGCCGGTCCGAACCTTCAGGACACCGCCGGCAACATCGCGTCGGAGAACGGCAACGCCGTCTACACGGCCGTCGAGTGCACCGACACCAAGTGGCCCACCAGCTGGAAGAAGTGGGACCGCGACAACACCCGCATCCACGCCAAGGCACCGTTCATGACCTGGTCCAACGCCTGGATGAACCTGCCCTGCGCCACCTGGCCGGTCAAGCAGCAGCGACCGGTCGAGGTCGAGACCGGCAAGGGTCTGCCGAGCGTGCTGATCGTACAGAGCGAACGTGACGCGGCCACGCCGTACGGCGGCGCCGTCGAGCTGCACCACCGCTTCAAGGGCTCCCGTCTGATCACCGAGCGGGACGCCGGATCGCACGGTGTCACCGGCCAGGTCAACCCCTGCATCAACGACCGGGTCGACGCCTACTTCCTGGAGGGGAAGACCGACGCCAAGGACGTGACCTGCGCTCCGCACGCCACGCCTCAGCCGACCAAGCCGACGGCCAAGGCCGCCGCCAAGGGTGCCGCCGACCTTCCGGCCGCCCCGTAGCGAGGGCATGAGCCGCCCTGTAGTGACGGTATGAAAAGGGCGGCCGGGGACGTGAACTCCCCGGCCGCCCTTGTCGTTCTCAGAACACCTCGGCGAAGGCGGCTCTGGTGGGGGAGTCCTCCCGGCGGTCCAGCACGGCGAACACGACCCGGTCGAACCGGCCCGCGAAGCGGCCGCCGTTCAGCAGCGCGGCGGCGAACGCCCCCGCCACATCGGCCGGCTCATTGCGGAACACCCCGCAGCCCCAGGCACCGAGCACCAGCTGACCGTGCCCGCCGGCCGCCGCGGCCTCCAGCACCCGTTCCGCACGCGCCGCCAGCGCCGCCGGCACCCGGCCCGCCTCGGCCGGC
>NZ_QUAC01000248.1 GCF_003389455.1 Streptomyces inhibens
GGCCGAGCCACCCCACACCCCCGGATCAACGGTCCCGGAGTGATCCAACCACCTCGAAGATCATTTCGTTAGGAGTTCTAAGGCCGTTCGAGACGACGACGGGCAGCGTCGAGTACGACTGCGTCGAGCGTATGGAGTTCTCGGACGACGGCAAGTACCTGGCGGTGTGCAGCGACCAGGGGCGGGTGTGGGTGTACGACACCGCAGACTGGAGCGAGACCGTGCACACCCACGCCGGTGACTGGATCGTGCCGCTGATGATGTGGGTGCCCGGCGGGCACGTCCTCGTGGTCAAGAGCTACAGCATCGGGGACGAGCCCGAGGAGGAATCGCAGTGGGCCTATGACGTGGACCAGGGCACGAAGGTAGAGGTGCCCTTCCAGCGCGGGCACCTGCGCTCGGTCGACGGCGCGTACCGGATCAGCCCGAACGACGCGGGCGAGGGCGGTTTCGACCTGCACGGGGAGGAGCGTGCGCCCTACCGGCAGCTGTCCCATGCCGGTGGCTGGGACCCGATCCAGTGCCACGCCTTCTCCGGCAACTCCTCTCGGCTGTTCCTCGGCGCGCAGGAGAACCTGTACGTGGTCGACCCGGCGAAGGGCGAGGTGGTCGACAAGGTCATGGACGCATCGGAGCGGTTGTTCGAGCTCGCCTCCAACCCGGACGGGAGTTACCTGGCGATCGGCAGCTTCAGCCGGAAGCTGAGCTATCTGGAGTTCGGCGAGAACCGGCCGCACGAGTTGTGCATCTGGCGGATGGCCGACAAGAAGATCATCCTGGGCCATCAGTTCAGGACGTTCATCGACGAACTCGCCTGGTCACCGAACGACGGCCGCTGGCTCGCGGTCGCCCTGGAGCCCATGGGCGACGGCCAGTTCCACTGCGGCAAGACGGAGATTGCCGTCTTCCGGATGGGGCCGGGCGAGAGTCACTGAGCGGGAGACGCCTGGGGCCCGGGCGACTTCAAGCCCCTGACGATGTTGGTTGATTAATTCGGGCCTTGCGTGACGTCGGCCTTCAAGGCCCGGTTGTGGTCTTGAAGGCCGACGTTGTCGTATGGGGCGGGTGCGGGTGTCGATGCAGCCGGGCGGGCCGGCGGAGATTCCGGCGGAGACGGCGCGGGGGCGCGGGCTGCGTCCCGAAGGGGAGTCCGGTGATCCGGGTGCGGGACGAGCTGGGGCCGCTGTTCCGCGACGAGGAGCGCGCGGGAGCGGGTGACGGGCCGGTCCCTCCAGCGCTTCAAGATCATCCCGTTGCCCCTTTGACGCGTGTGGGGGTCACTCCCCCGCTTCCATAGGAGGGCGGATTCGTCCCCGTCGACGCCGTCGCCTTGAACACGGCTGGTGAAGCCGTCGGTGAGTCCCTGGTGTTGATGAAGGACGGGATGCTCGACTCGCTCGAACGTGCCTGGTGGACCGATGACACGCCGATCGTCCTGCCGCCCGTGGAGCAGATCCAGCTCATTCGCCGGAAATGAACGGGGCCTCCGGCGTCACCGCTCATTGTCGCCGGCGGCATATCGGCTCCAGGCAGCCCCCCTTGGGTCGCCGGCCTGGTGGCCGTGACGTGGTGGTAGCCGAGGGCGTCGGCGACGACCGGGGCGGGCATCTCCAGAACTTGCTGACGGATGGCGGCGCCGCGGGAGGCGGCCGTCGGGGCGCCGATCTCGTTCTTCGGGAGATCTGCACGGCGGGGATGACCAGACGGCGGGGATGACCAGACGGCGGCTGAGCCGGGTCTGCATGGACCAGTTGAGGAAGGCCCGCAGGCAGGTGCGGGCGTGCTCGCTGTTTTCGGCATACCAGGCGTCGATGTCGGCTTGGCCGCAGGTGGCGAGTGTGCTGTCCCGTTCGGCAAGCCGGCGGAGGAAGGCGGTCGCGTGCTTGATCTGCTCGCCGGCGAGCCGGCGGACAGTCGGTGTGATGAGGGCCCGGCCCGCTCGTGACCGGAGTTCCGGATCGTCCCTACGGTGGCCCGGACAAGGCGCGGGCCGGCCTTCTCGGCTTCGAGGAGCTCAGCAGCGGAGTCGGCCGCGAGCCAGGCCGTCCACCAAGGCCCGGAGCCCGTCCAGGTAGGTGTCCTCGGCGGTCAGGGGCGCCCAGCTGTCCGCGACCTGCGCCAGGCGGGGAAGCTCGTCCGGATCGAGATCGGCGAAGACTTGCTCCCGGTAGGTCGCACGGTCATCGTCTGTGCGCCTCCGGGCCGCTGTCGCCCGGACCACGATCTCTCCGGCGGTGTAGTACCAGATCGCACGGTAACCGTGCACGGCCCGCTCGGGGGGCAGGCCGCATTCGACCAGGCCGTCGACGATCTGCTCGACAAACCACAGTGCGGACGTGGACATCAGGTCGTCCGCGGTCAGCACCTCCACGATCCAGGGGCAGGCGGCGAGGGCCTCGTGGATCGCGGCGGCGGCGACGACAATCCGCTCGCGAGGGTGGGCGGGTAGTTCGGGTCGGCGCAGCGTCCGCGCGGCGTAGTCGTCCAGCAGCAGGACGAGCAGTTCTTCCTTGTTGCGGACGTGGTGATAGAGCGCCATCGGCGTACTGCCGATCTCCGTGGCCAGCCGCCGCATGGTCAGCCGGTCCACGCCTTCCTCCGCCACGATCCGGCGGGCCGTCTCGACGACCTCCTCGCGGGAGATGCGGGGAGGTCGGCCGAGGGTTTTGCGCGGTGTGGAAGGTTGCGGCATGCCCCCATCATCCCCCAGGTGTCGACAACGGCGTTCCTCTGAGGCTAGTTTCTTTACGTGTATAAAAATTCACGAGGGCGCCCTGGGGTGGTGCTGGCGGCGGCCGTCGCCCAGTTCGTCGTCGCCCTGGACATGTCGGTGGTCAACGTCGCACTGCCCGCGATCCGCACCGCGCTGGGATTCGCGCCGCTCGACCTGTCGTGGGTCGTGCACGTCTACGCGCTCACGTTCGGCGGGTTTCTGCTGCTGGGGGGCCGCGCTTGCGACCTGTACGGCCAACGCCGGCTGCTCGTACTGGGCTTGACCGTTTTTGGGTTGTGCTCGCTGGCGGGCGGGCTGGCACAGACGCCCTGGCAACTGATCACCGCCCGCGCCGGGCAGGGCCTGGGTGCCGCAGCGGCCGCCCCAGCCGCGCTGGCGATGCTCACCACTACCTTCACCGAAGGCCTCCGGCGCGTCCGCGCGCTCGGGGTGTGGAGCGCGGTGAACGCCGCAGGCGGAGCGCTGGGCGTGCTGGCGGGCGGGCTGCTGACTGAGTACGCGGGTTGGCGCTGGGTGATGCTGATCAACCTGCCCATCGTGGCGGCGGCTCTCGCGCTGATTCCCGCAGGCGTACCCGCTGGAGCACGGCCCGCCCCGCGCGAGAGGCTGGACGCGCTCGGCGCTGTTCTGGCGACCGGCGGAGTCGGGCTACTGGTGTTCGGTGTCGTCCGCACCGACGCCCGAGGGTGGAGCTCTCCGGCCACGTGGGCGACCGTCGCTACCGCGGCCACGCTGCTGGCCGCCTTTGCCTTCGCCGAATCCAGGGCCCCGGCACCGCTGCTGCGCCTCGGCCTGCTGCGCAGCCGCTGGGTCGCCGGCGCCAATGTGCTGGTGTTCTTTTCCACGGCCGGGCAGTTCGCGGCGTTCTACTTCGTGTCCCTGTACATGCAGCAGGTCCTGGGCATGGGCGCCGCAGCGACCGGCGCCGCGTTCCTGCCCTTCTCCGTGAGCCTGGTCGCGGGCACCCTCGTCGCGACCCGCGTCACCGCGACACGCACCCCCCGTGCGTCGCTGGTGCCCGGCGCCCTGCTGGCCGCCGCGGGCCTGGCCTGGTTCGCCTTCATCAGTCCCGATGGCGGCTTCCTCACCGACGTGCTCGGCCCCTGCATCATCACCGGCGTCGGCGTCGGACTGGTCATAGCCCCGATCGTCGCCGCCGCGACCACCGGCGTCGCCCCCCGCGAGGCCGGCATGGCCTCCGGCCTCATGAACAGCTCCCGCCAACTCGGCGGCTGCATCGGCCTGGCCGCCCTGGTCACCATCGCCGCACACCGCACCGGAACGGCCACCGACCCCGCCGCGCTCAACGACGGCTACACCCTGGGCCTGGCCGTCGCCGCCGCCCTCTTCGTTCTCGCGGCGGTCGTGGCGATCGGCGTGTTGCCCCGACGCCAGGCCGCCACACCTGTCCCGCAACCTGCCGCCTCCACAGAGAATCGACTGGAAGGAACGCCGTCATGACGACGACACCCATCGACCTGTTCGCCTCAGCGCTGCATTTCCACCCCGACGGCGACGTCCGAGCCGCCGAACGGCAGATGACGAGCAGCAATTCCGGTACCTGGCAGATCTCGACCTTCCGCGTCGAGACCGACGCCGACGTCCACGCCGACTACTGGGAGATGCACCCAGAGGCCGAGGAGGCGGTGTGCTGCCTGACCGGCGGTGTCCGCCTCTACTTCCGCCCCACCACACCCGGAGGCACCGAGGATTTGGTGCAGTTGGAGGCAGGCACCGCCGTGATCGTTCCCCGCGGCCGCTGGCACCGCCTGGAACTGAACGCCCCGAGCGACCTGATGTCGATCACCCTTCGTCACGGCACCCGCCTCGAAAAGCGCACCGATACTCGCTGACCGGGTGGTGGCCCGGCAGACCCGCTGCCGGGCCACCGCGATCCTCGCCCAGCCCTCATGGCGTCTCACCAGCGCGCTGTTGGCGGCCATGCGCCAAGCGACTGCACCACCGAATGCTTCCAAGAGGGTGGCTGACCGTACTGACACGCCCAGATGGACCCTCACACGGGCGCCCGTTCGCCAGGATGGTCGATCGTCGTCGCGTCCCCGGAACAGAAGCGGGGGCTGGGGCTGGGACGAAGGGTGTCCGTATACGCACTGAAGCCCGGAAGGCGCCACGGTCGCAACAGCTCACAAGTAGCTGGAGCGCCCCTCCTCCTCATTGCGTTGGCTGCTTCAAGCCAAGCTGGCCGGCAACCGACCCGCTCAGCGCTCGACACGGGTCGCGCAGGCTGGATGCCGAGGAATCGGGCGGGTTGACCGCTCTCCGGAGCTGTCCGATGTCGCTGATGCCGAAGAATGCCGGCACGGCAATACCCGACGACAGAATTCCCAGCCACACCGACGCTTGCTGAGCGCCCCCGCGCCACCCCCCAGCTGGTGCCGCATCAGCCAACGTTTGCCCTACTCCGGGTAGGGGCTCCGAGCCGACTGACCGACCCTCTCCCTGTGCCGGCAGCCATGTCCCCCACCTTCGTTTTCGGAGCATGTGGTGGCCGAAGAGCGTCAGGTGGTGGCCACCAGTAGGTCCTCTCCGCTTGACGGGCGAAGGCCGTCGTTCCGATCGGCGAAGTAGCGTTCGGCGAGCACACTTCCCGACACGTGTTGGGCGTCTTTGAAGCCGGCGTCGCGGGCCAGTGCCACCATCTCCTGCGGGGTGTAGAAGCTGATGAACGGCGTTCCGGCTGCTTTCGCCTGTGGCTTGGTCGCCTCAAGCGCGGGGCGATCCGCTTCATCGATGAGCTCGGTCGGCAGCATGAACGTCATGGCGAGCGTCGAGCCGGGGGCGAGCCCGGCGAGCCGGCGCAGGGTCGCCGCGGTGACGTCTTTGGTGAGGTACATGGTGACGCCGGTGGAAACGACGACCGCCGGCCGGCCGGGATCGAAGCCGGCGTCGGACAGCTGCTCCCACCAGTCCCCGCCCGCCTCGAAGTCGACCGGCACCAGTCGCAGCCAGTCGGGAATCCCGTAGCCGAGCTCGATCAGGCGTTGGCGCTTCCAGGCTTGGGTGCCCGGCTGGTCGATCTCGAAGACCCGTAGGCGGGAGGCGATCTCCGGCCCGCGCTGGGCAAAGGTGTCGAGTCCGGCCCCCAGGACGACGTACTGGGTGATGCCGTGGCCGGCCTGCTCGGCAACCAGGTCCTCAATGAAACGAGCGCGGGCCACAATGGCCGCCCGGAATCCGCTGGTGCTGCGCAGGTCCATGTCCGGGCGGCGCCGCCATCCCTCATCAGGGGCCGCCAGCTTCAGTCCGATCTCGTCCTCGAGGACGTGCGGCGGCGGGTCGGCCTGCACATGCATCGCCCGCCAGAGGGCGACCCGCACCGCGGTGCTGTCAGGTACGTAGTTCTGCTCGTCTGCCATGGTGTTCCCTCTCCTGACGGTCAGTTCTTGGACGGAGCCTGGAGGCTCCACAGACGCCCGTCGGGGTCACGGACAGTCATCTCCGTGGTCCCGTAATGGGTGTCCTCGAACGGCGTGACCACCTCGACAGCAGGATCGGGACGGAACGTCTCCGCATCGGTCACCTTCAGCACGATCTGCGTCTGGGGCTCCCGGTCCTCGGGGACCTCGGCGATGAACACGTAGGGACCGTCGCCATTGCGGAGTCGGCCGGAGTTGTGGTCGGTCGAGAACTCCAATTCGAAGCCCAGTGCCTGGAAGAACTTCGCCGCCTTGCCCCAGTTGTGGGTCTCCAGGAACACGGCCTCGATGCCTTCGGTCGCCATGTCAGTTCTCCTTCTCGGACGATTGCTGTCGCTGCCCATGGGTGTCGTCGAGGTAGGCACGCAGAGCGGCTGCGACCAACGCCGAGAGGGACGAACCCGACTCGATGGCGTGATATTTGACCTGCTTGATCAGCCCGACCGGCAAGTACACGTTGAACTGCTTGACCTCTTCGTCACTCACAGAGGCGATGCTAGCATCCTAGCAAGCTAGCGCGGGTCGGATCAGGCAACATTCGCCGGCCGGCGTGGTCCGTGCCGTCGAGGGCGAAGTAGCGCAGGGCGGTGGACTGGGCCTCGATGCGGTTCAGCCACGAGCTGTTGGTCGGGGTGCAGGCGATCGCCACGTTGTTGACCTCGGCCCGGTCCGCCACCCGCCGACACCGTTTCGTGGTCAGGTGTGGGGAGTAGTTGTCGCAGACGATCGCGATGCGCACATCGGCTGGTGCAGCGAACGCAGGTAGCGACAGAACTCCAGGAACTTCGAGCGGTTCTTGGTCTGCTTGATGTGCCCGTAAAGCCGGTCCTTGCCCAGGTCGTAGGCGGCGAACAAGCGCCGGACCCCGTCCGGTCGGGTGCAGGTCGCCCGCCTGCGGGGTCTCGGGGCGCGGTCCGGGTCCTTGTACGTACCTCCACGTTCGACCCACTGCCGCCCCGGGTGGGGTTGGAGGTCGAGCGGGCCGAACTCGTCCATGCAGAAGATGACTTCGGGTCCGTCGTCCTCGGGAATGACCTCACCGTCGGCTATCGCGTACAGGTGCTCGACACGGGCCTTCTTCGTGGCGCAGTCGGGGTCGCGGGACGTCTTCCAGATCTTCACGCGTTGAAAAGAGATGCCTTCCTTGCCGAGCAGGATGCGCAGGCCCTCGTGGCCGCTGTCGTCGACCACTCCCTCGGCCACCAGGGAGTCGGCCGGCTTGGCCAGGCTCCAGGTCGAGAACGGCACATCGTGCTCGGCCGGTTGGATTTGGCGATCTTCTTGATCTCCCGGCGTTCCGCAAGGGCGAAGGTCTTCAGCCGCCCGCCCCTGTACCTCGGGGAGAGTGAGTCGAACCGTTGGCGTCGAAGTTGTGGGGGACGTCCCGGACCCGGTCCGTGCCGGCGAAAGTCACCTCCGCGGCCTTCCCCATGGTCACGCCCTGGGCGGACAGGAACACCATCCGGGCCCGTCGCCAGCTCACCACCGCCCCGGCACCCCTGCGGATGATCCGCAGCAGGCGGTGTCCCTCGTTGTCATCGATCTCGCGCACGCGAACACGTTCACCCACCCAAGCACTCTGACGATGACGCGCCACTCAGAAGCCTTCCGCTTACCGGTCAGCGGAGTTGTCCGGTCGATCAGGGTCCTGGATTGGGCGAAGGGGCGGCACCCGTACGTGGCGGGTGCCGCCCCTTCCGCTGCGTCAGCCCAGAAGCCCGGCCAGCACTGCCGTCGCCGCGGCCAACAGTTGCTCGGCAGCCGGGCCGCCCGCGGCCGTACGGGCGAGTAGGCCCTCACGTGCGGCCAAGAGCACCTCGGCGGCCTGCTCGGCAGCGGCCCCGGGCGGTACCAGCTCCGGCAGGACCCGCTCCAGCAGGGCCGCCACCGCCGCCGTCACCGTGCGGTCGTGCGCGGCGACCCGCTCAGCTAGCTCGGACGTACGCGCAGCCAGCAGGCGGAACTCCAGGAAGAGCAGAATCCACCCGGTTTCGGCGGCCTCGACCCGCAGCAGCGCCTCGACCAGCCGCCGCGCCCGTTCCTCGGGTCCCAGTTGTTCGGCCGCGGCGGCCAGCCGCTCCAGCTCGGCCATGCGCCCGGCCGCCTGCTCGTCGAAGAGCGCCAGCAGCAGGTCTTCCTTGGTGGCGAAGTTCGAGTAGAAGGCCCCACGGGTGTAGCCGGCAGCGGTGCAGATGTCCTCGATGCTCGTCCGCGCGTACCCCGCGGACAGGAACAGCTCGCCCGCCGCCGACAGGATGCGGGCTCTGGTGTGGACGCGGCGCCGCGGAGGCCGGGGCGCGGCGGATTCGACCGGGGAGGAATTCACAGCATCACGATACATGGTGTATTCAATACAGGTCGTATTAAAACGAGGTCGCGAGAGGACCACCACCATGAGCCGACTGCTGATCACCGACGCCCACTTGCTCCACCCCGAGACCGGCACCCGTACCGACCCTGCCTGGATCGAGGTCGCCGACGGCCGGATCGCCGCCACCGGCACCGGCCGCCCGCCCGGCGCCGGGCAGGACGTGCGGGTGCTCAACGCCGCCGGCGCCACTGTGCTGCCCGGCCTGATCGACGCCCACGTCCACCTGCTGGTCACCTCCCTCGACCTGCCCGCCGTCGCCTCCTGGACCCCTGGATACCTGGCCGTCAGGGCCCTGGCGGAGGCCGAACGGATGCTGCGCCGCGGCTTCACCACCGTCCGCGACGTCGGCGGCGCCGACCACGGCATGGCCCGTGCCCTGGCCGAAGGGCTGGCGCTCGGCCCCCGGCTCGTCCACGGCGGAAAGGCGCTCTCCCAGACCGGGGGCCACGGCGACCTGCGCCCGCTCGGGGACGACTCGGTGCCCTGCTGCGAGAGCCGTCCCCACTTCGCCCGGATCGCGGACGGCGTCGACGCCGTCCGCGCGGCGGCCCGGGACGAGTTCCGCAAGGGCGCCTCCCATCTGAAGGTGCTGCTCTCCGGCGGGGTGGCTTCGCCGCACGACGAGATCGCAGCCGTCCAGTACAGCGAGGAGGAGATCCGCGCCGCCGTGGAGGAGGCGGAGAACCACAACCGGTACGTCACCGTGCACGCCTACCACCCGCGCGCCATCGATCGGGCCCTGCGGGCCGGCGTGCGCTGCGTCGAACACGGCAACCTGATCGACGACGCGACCATCGCCCTGCTCCTGGAGCAGAACGCCTTCCTCGTGCCCACCCTGGTCGCCTACGAGCGGACGGCGGAGCTCGGCCGGCAGTCCGGCCTGCCGGAGTCGTCCTACGGCAAGCTCACCGAGGTCCGCGACCACGGGCTGGCCGCCCTGGAGAAGGCCCACCAGGCAGGCGTCAACCTGGTCTACGGCAGTGACCTGCTCGGGCCACTGCACTCGGCCCAGCTGGAGGAGTTCACGCTGCGCGCCGAGGTCCAGCCCGCCGCGGACGTGATCCGCTCCGCCACCAGCACGGCGGCCCGCCTGCTGCGGATGGAGGGCGAGATCGGCACCCTCGCGCCGGGCGCGCACGCCGACCTGCTCGTCGTGGACGGCGACCCGCTGGCGGACCTGGCCGTCCTCACCCGTCCCGAGCGCCACCTCCGGCACGTGGTCAAAGCCGGTGCCGTCCTCTGAAAAGCCTTCCACTTACCGGTCGGCGGAGTTGTCTGATCCAACAGGGTTATGGATCGGGTGATCGTGCGGGGGCCGGGGCGTGAGGACAGGGCCCTTTGGCAGCTCGGGGTTGCGAAGCCAATCGAGCGCCAAGGAGGCCCTGTTGCTGAAGTCTTGCGTGAGCGTGCCCACCGCGTCATGCTCGGCGCGGTCCGCCATGTCGTGGACAACGGAGTCAAGTGGGCCAACCTGCCCGCGGACTTCCCGCCGTATCGGCGCGTGCATGCCTTCGCCCGCCGCAGGCAGGTGACGGGCCTGCTCGCCGAGCTCCACGACCGGCCACGTGGCAAGGTCCGGGAGCAGGAAGGCCGCTCACCGGACCCGACGGCCGCGATCGTGGACTCGCAATCGGTGCGGGCGGCGGCGAACATCCCCCGCCCGATCATCCACCCGGCAGGAGTGCAGTTGGTCGGGTCACAGATCCGGAATCGAACCGGGATGGGTGTAGCCCCTCTGCGGGGGCAAGCGAGCTGGGCTGATCTGGATCAGCCTGTTGCATTCGGGGGCCGTCTTCTACCGTCAGGGGTGGAGACGGTCGCGATGGGCTCGTTGTGGGAGGAGCTGTCCCACCGGAAGGCTACGGCCCGGGAGCGGGTGGAGCGCACCCGGGAGCAGAACGCGGAGCTGAACCGGCGACTGGTGGCTGAGGAGGAGGCGCCGTCCCGGCTTGTGATCACCTGGGAGACGGTTGAGGAGATCCTGGGCGACGCGGCGCCAGGCCGTGCGCGCGACGGCGGGGATGCGACCGCGTCCGGCGAAACAGGTGGCCAGATCGATCAGGATTCAAGAAGCGCGGGTCACGGAGCCGCACATAGCCTGATCGTCATGGACATCACCATTCACACGAGCTTCCTCCCGCATGATGACCCGGACGCGTCCCTGGCTTTCTACCGCGACACCCTTGGCTTCGAGGTCCGCAGCGACGTCGGACAGGGCACGATGCGCTGGATCACGGTCGGCCCCGTCGGCCAGCCCGGCACGTCCATCCTCCTGGCACCGCCGGCCGCCGACCCCGGGGTCACCGAGGACGAGCGCCGCACCATCGCCGAGATGATGGCCAAGGGCACCTACGGCTGGATCCTGCTGGCCACCAGGGACCTCGACGGCACTTTCGAGAAGGTGCAGGCCGGCGACGCCGAGGTCGTCCAGGAGCCGACCGAGCAGCCGTACGGCATCCGCGACTGCGCCTTCCGCGACCCCGCGGGCAACCTGGTCCGCATCCAGGAGCTTCGCTGAGTCGTCCGGTCATCGATCCGGCCATGATGGCCGGCACCGCGACCACCTGCGAAGAATATGGCGGCCGGCGCTTCCAGGCCGCTGCCCTCGACCACCCCTCGGCGGCCGCACCATCGCTGAGATGCTCGCGATGTCGGCCGCCGAGGCCGAGGCGCGCACGCCGGCCGCCCACAAGGGCGGCGTCCACATCCTCGCCGAGCCGACCACCGGCCTCCATCCCTCCGCCGCCGAGCAGTTGCTCGGCCTGCTCGACCCGCTCGACCGGCTTGTCGACTCCGGCAAGCCGGTCATCGCCATCGAGCACCTCGCCGCCTACCTCGGCATGCAGCCCAGGTGCTCGCGGACATCGATGAAAAGGAGTTCTCTCATGTGTCACCCCTCGTGGGGGCGCGCACGCACCGCGGCGCAGCGCCTGAGCGACCTCGCGCGACTGCGCCGCGTCCGCGACCGGATCGACCGGGAGTACGCGCAGCCCCTGAACGTCGAGGCCCTCGCCCGCGGCGTGAACATGTCGGCCGGGCACCTCAGCCGCCAGTTCCGGCTGGCCTACGGCGAGTCGCCGTACGCGTACCTGATGACGCGTCGCATCGAGCGCGCGACGGCGCTGCTGCGTCGCGGCGACCTCAGCGTCACCGAGGTCTGCTTCGCGGTCGGCTGCTCATCGCTGGGCACCTTCAGCACCCGCTTCACCGAGCTGGTCGGCATGCCGCCCAGCGCCTACCGGCGGCGCGGGGCGGGCGCTGCTGCGGGGATGCCGCCGTGTGTGGCAAAACAGGTGACAAGACCGGTCAGGAATCAAGAAGCGCCGGTCGCCGAGCCGCAACTAGCGTGATGGCCATGGCATCCATCGAATCCGTCACCCTCGACGTGGCCGACCCCACGGCCGCCAACCGCTTCTACACCGCCGCCTTCGGTTTGGACACGCAGATACGCCTGCGGGCCTCCCAGGCACCCACAACCGGCTTCCGTGGGTTCACCCTGGCGCTCACGGTGTCCCAGCCGGCCACCGTCAACAGCCTCATCGACGCCGCCCTCGACGCCGGCGCCACGCCGCTGAAGCCTGCCGCGAAGTCGCTCTGGGGCTACGGCGGTGTCGTACAAGCCCCGGACGGGACGATCTGGAAGGTCGCGACCTCGGCGAAGAAGGACACCGGCCCTGCCACCCGGCAGATCGACGAGATCGTGCTCCTGCTGGGAGTCGCGGACGTGGCCGCGAGCAAGCGGTTCTACGTCGACCAAGGCCTTGCCGTGGCGAAGAGCTTCGGCCGCATGTACGTCGAGTTCGCTGCTGGGTCGAGTCCCGTCAAGCTGGCGGTGTACAGGCGCCGTGCCCTTGCCAAGGACGCCGGCGTCTCTCCCGACGGCACCGGATCGCACCGGCTCATGATCGGCGGCGATGCCGGGCCTTTCACCGACCCGGACGGGTTTGCATGGGAGGCCGCATCGCCGGCACCCACACCTTGATGTGCCACTGCTGCCTGCCCTGCCTGGTCGCCGATGACGAGACAGCCGCCGGGCTCGGGGCGGTGCCGGGTGCCGAGCCGATGCGCCCGCCGCGGCCGACCACCATCGTCATGATGCGCTTCGCCGGTCGGCCTCGGACGAGTGCACCGCGCGCATCACGGAAAGCGACCAGCAGCGCGGTGCCGAACCGGCAACGTGGCCTGACCCCAGTGGGAGCGCCCGATGCCGGGGGGCTGCCAGAGGACATCAATCGTCGGCAGCCCACCCCGGGACCGTCGGCAGCACCTTCTCGGCGACGCGGAGCAGCACCGCGTCGTCCGGCACCCCGCCGTCCGCGCGCCACAGGGTCACCTCGAAGGAGCCGCCGCTGTCCTTTGTGTCCCGGGCCACGGTGAGGGCGCGGGCCGGAACGCCGGGACCGCTGTCGGTGTCCCTCCCGTCGAGGCGGAAGCTGATGCTGATGGTGTGGTCCGAGTAGAAGACGGCCGGGCGGCCCAGAACCTTCCGCTGCCGCGCGCCGTCCCCCAGAAGCGCGGCGGATCCGGCCACCGGAAGACGGTCGTAGGTGGCCGTCAGATCCACGGTGTAGGTCCCGAACTCGACCCGGGCCGAGGGAGTGGCAATCTCCTTGCCATTGCCAAACTTGACGGAGCCGCCGCTGCCGCCGGCGGTCTTCGCGGTCTCCCCCGGCGTGCCCAGCAGTTCAGCGAGGTCGGGACGGTTCAGCGCCTCGCAGAGTTGCGCCCCGGAGACGCGCCGAGGCGCCTTCCCGGGCTCCCCCGGCGCCTTCTCGGGCTCGCCGCCCGAGCACGTGGCAGGCGGCGGGTCACTGTCCGAGGACGACGTTTCCCTGAAAGTCCACAGACCGACACTGAGTGCCGCTACCAGCGCCACGGCCGCGACGGCCTGCCCCCACGCGCCCGCGCCCTTCGCGGGCGCGTCGATATCGTCTGCCATGTCCCCCGCCTGCCATGATCCCCCGATACGTGCCCGGGGACCTTAACCCGTGATCATCATGCGGACAAGGAGGTTGGCCGTCACCACGGTGCCAACCTCGGCCGACACGCCGGCCCTGCCCGCTCCCCTGCGGGCCACCTCAAGCAGGAGGGGCCTGTCAGTGACTACTGATAGGGATGCCGCATGGCCGACGACAGACCTCCCATGTCCCGACCGTTGCGGGAACTGCTGCATACCGGTTGTTGCTCGTGGGCAACAGTGGTTCCAGCACCGCCCACTCATTGTCCGTGAGATCCCCCCTGCTGAGCATGGCCAGAACAATGATCTGGTGATCGAAGAGTCACCGCCCAGTTGGCGGGATTCCCCAACTGCTGCGCTCAGCCTGGCGCCTCGACGCCCTCAGTGAAGAAACGCAGCAGATGCTGTACGAGTAGCGCCAGGCCGTCGAGCGCGTAAAGATGCCGCAGGCACCGGCCCGTTACCGGGCGCGGCTCAGCTCACAGCCTGCTTCACGAGCGCAGCGATCCGCGCCTCCACTTCGGTCGTCACCTCGGTCAGGGCGAAACCGGCTGCCCACATCGTGCCCTCGTCCAGCTTCGCCTGGTCGCTGAACCCGAGCGTTGCGTAGCGCGCCTTGAACTTCGCCGCGCTCTGGAAGAAGCAGACGACTTTGCCGTCCAGCGCGTAGGCGGGCATTCCGTACCAGAGCTTCGGTGCGAGGGCCGGGGCGTTGGCCGTGATGACGGCATGGACGCGCTCGGCCATGATCCGGTCCGAGTCCTGCATCTCGGCGATCTTCGCGAGCACGTCCTGCTCCGCCTCCGCCGCCTTGTCCGCGCGCGAGCTGCGGCGGGCGGACTTCTTCAGCTCTTGGGCGTGGTCCTTCATCGCGGCCCGCTCCTCGGCCGTGAATCCCTCGTGCGTGCTGCTTCTTTCGGTGCTGCTCATGGCAGACCTCCCTTTGAGGATCTGATGTGTTGGATCTTGGGCGCGTGGGCGGCGACGTACCACCGGACCCAACATCGGCACGCGCCGTGCCGATCGAGACTGAATACTGCGCGCAGCCCTCGGGATTGCCAACGGCACGCCTCGTGCCGATAGGGTGGCGGCATGACCGACTCGCCCGCCACGCCGAGGCGCCGAGGCGCCGCGCGCACTGAAGAGCTGCTGCAGGTAACCCTCGATCTGGCTGCTGACGTCGGTTACGCGGGCCTGAGCATCGAGGCGGTCGCCGGACGGGCCGCCACGTGACGAGCGGGGCGGTCGCGGCCAAGAGTGCCGAGGACCAGATCGCCGTCACCGGTCTGCTCGAATCGGGGGCCGTGGCCGCTTTGCACTTCCGTGGCGGTGCGTCCCGCGCCACCGGGTTTCACTGGGAGATCAACGGCACGGAGGGCGATCTCGTCGTCAAGGCCGGCCAGGCTCAGTGGTGGTGGGGGCGGCTGCGGTTGTACGGCGCCCGAGGCAACGACGGCGTCTTGGCCGAACTTCCGGTTCCCGCCCGCTACCAGCGGTCGCTGACGCAATGGACCGAGCGGTCCGCAGAGCCCGCCTACAACGTCGCCCATAAGTACGCGCTTCTGCGCGGCCAGATCACCGGGAGCCTTGCGCCGGACACGGACGGCGTTCCCGACTTCCGGCACGCGGTCCGGCGGCACGGCGTGCTGGAAAAGCTCCGAGAGGCGGCACGGACCGGCCGGAAGGAGGTCACACTCGCAGAGCAAGGCTCGTAGGAGCGTGCCCTACTTGGTGAGGTTGCGGAAGCGTTTGTAGCAGCAGGGGGCGCCGCCAGCCCGAGAAAGGCCAGGTAGTTGCCCGGGTGACGCTCGTGGCGGTGGAGATCCTCCCGGCTCACCGCACGGCCCGCGGACGCGGCCAGCCGGACCAGGAGGTCGAACTCCTTGGGCCGCAGCTCCACCTCGCCCGCCGGGGTGAGACAGCGCCGAGCCGTGCGGTCGATCACCAGGGAGCCGTGCCGGATCCGGCCGGGGCCGCCTTCGCGGCCCGGCTCGGCACGCCGCAGATGGGCGGCGATCCGCGCCTGCAACTCGGCGAGCCGGAACGGCTTGGTCAGATAGTCGTCGGCGCCCGACTCCAAACCCTGGATCACGTCCATCTCACCGGTACGCGCCGTCAGCACCACGATCACGGCCCCGGCAGACGCTCCCGCAGGCTCCGGCACGGCTCGAACCCGTCCGTGTCCGGCAACCCGAGATCCAGCAGCACCAGCTCGGCCGGCCCTCGCCCGGCACGGGCCAGCGCCGCAGCGCCATCGGGGCACCAGTCGCAGTCGTGGCCCAGGACGCGCAGCGTCGCCGCGAGTCTGGCGCCGATGGCGTCGTCGTCCTCGACGATCACAATCCGTGCCACGTCATCACGCTAACCGCGGGCACGGCCCTGTACGACCCGGTGGCGGTGTGCATCGGCTCTGCGTACGGCCGGCACCGATCGGCGCGTACGCATCAGAGCGGCGGGTGGTGAGGGACAGGAACCACCAGCATGACCCGGGCATCGCGTTCGATGGGCCCACATCAGCATCGAGGGCGGGCACCGAGCAGGGCGCGGTCGCTGCCACTGCCGGAGCCGTGCCAGTGGACGGCACCCGGTCGACTCGTCCGCCGCCCGTGGGCGGTGCACTGTGGAAGACGTGGGCCTCAGGGAGCGCTATACGGGTCTGCGGGAGCCATGGCGGCCGGGTCATGCGCTGCTGGCGATTCCTGTGGTGCTCATCATCGTGATCACGATTGTGGACATCCTGGTGCCGGAGGACGTGCACCTGGGACCGCTGCTGGTGATCGCGCCCGCGATCACTGCCTCCTTCGCCGGCCCCCTGGGGACCGCGGTGATCGGCCTGCTGGCCGTGGCGGCCCAGGCATACATCGGCCTGTACTTCGGTGTACTGGCCTCGCGGAACGTGATGGTGCAGATCGTCGCCCTCGCCGTGCTCTCCGCCCTGGTCGTCTTCTACTGCGTCCTGCGCGACCGGCGCAGACGGGAGCTGGCCCAGGTGCGGTCGGTGGCCGAAGCAGCGCAGCACGTCCTGCTGTGGCCGCTCCCTGCCCGGATCGGGCCGCTGCGGATCGCCTCCCTGTACCTGGCCGCCGAGGACGAGGCACAGATCGGCGGCGACCTGTACGCGGCCACCCGTATCGACGACGGGACTCGGGTGATGATCGGCGACGTGCGGGGCAAGGGCCTGGCCGCCATCGGAGAAGCCGCCCTTCTGCTCGGAGCCTTCCGCGAGGCCGCCCACCAGCACACCACCCTGCCCGCCCTGGCCGCCGCCCTGGAACAGAGCGTCACCCGCTACCAGGCCGACTTCGAGCCGAAGGAGGAGGCCGGAGAGCGATTCGTCACCACCCTGCTGCTGGAGATCCCCGACGACGGACACATCACCCACATGACCAGCTGCGGACACCCCGCGCCGCTCCTGCTCAACCCCGCCCACACCGTCACCGCGACGAGCCTGCACCCCGCGCCCCCACTGGGGGTCGGCAGCACAGGGCCGCCGGACTACACCGTCGACATGGTCACCTTCGAGGCCGGCGACACCCTCCTCCTCTACACCGACGGCGTCATCGAAGCACGCGACCAAGACGGAAACTTCTACCCCTTCGCGGAACGAGCCGCCCAGTGGACCGACACCTCCCCAGAGGCACTCCTGCACCACCTCCGGCGCGATCTCCTCCACCACGCCGGCGGACGCCTCGACGACGACGCCGCCCTCATCGCCATCCACCGTCCCGCCCAGTAGGTCGCCGTGGGAAGCTCACCCACCCTGACTCCGCCCTCCCCCATGGGCCAGAACGCTCCTGCCCCATCGTGACCACCCGGACGATCGTTCCCGTCACCCGCTCCATAGTTGAGGCCCAGGTCAGCGACCTGGGCCTTGTTCCTTGTCCAGGCCTCTCAAAGGCTCGCGCACCACTTGAGTGGTGCGCCACATTCGGCTGCTGCCGCTCGGCCCGTGCCAGCGCCAACGCAGCAAGCAGAGTGTCCAGTTGTTGTGCGGTGGTCGGACCAGTCCGCTCCGGATCACGGAGCAAGGAACAGTAGGTGGCTTCGGGCTGTGCGGGTGGGCTGGTCGTACAGGCACCGGGCAGTGTCATACGGGCTCGCGTGCCCTCATTAGCGGTGCGTTAGTGCCTCGTTAGCTGACCGGCAGCGGACGGCAGCACGCTGGAAGCGCAACGGACGGACCGTACGCACCCACTTTTACGAAGCACCTACGCACGAGGCGGACTCATGTCGCTCACCATCAAGACCGTCGGCCGTGGCCGCCGTGTCGTCGCCGGATCGCTGATCGCCCTTACGGCGCTGACGCTCACCGCCTGCCAGAGCGGCACGGATGCCTCGTCCCGCCCCTCGTCGGCCGACGCCGCCGCGCAGTCCCAGCCGAACACGGCCCAGCAGTCCCACCCGGCCAAGCCTTCCGGAAACAGCGCCGGCACCGCCAACGCCGGCCAGGCCAACGCCTCGGCGATGGCGGCGTCGGACCGCTGCACCACCACTGACATGTCTCTGCGGCTGGGGCGCACCGACATCGGCGCGGGCAATATCCGCGTCCCGCTGATCTTCACCAACAAGGGCAAGAAGGCGTGTTCGCTGCGCGGTTTCCCGGGCGTCTCGCTGACCCAGCGCGACGGGTCGGCCATCGGCAAGCCCGCCGGCCGCGAGGGCGGCGCCGGCGGCAGCGTACGGCTGCAGCCCGGACGGAGCGCCCACGCCGTGCTCCACACGGTCAACGACGGAGTCTCGGACACCCCGTGCTGGAAGAACTCGCAGAACGTCTCCGTCTACCCGCCCGGCTCCAAGGAGTCCATGACCACCAGCAGCGGCGGGCTGCGGGTGTGCGGCGGCATCTTCACCGTGACCACGGTGAAGGCCGGGTCGCTGGGCTGACGCCCGCCCCCTCGGGCCGCGGGGCCGTTCCGGGGCTGGTGCGTCACCGGATCGGCCCCGGCCACCCCGATGTTCGGCTCACTTGGGACTGACGGCCATCCCGGCGGTGGCCGCAAAGACCTTCTCCCCATTCGGCGCCAAGCACGAGGTGCGGTGGGAGCTGCCGACCGCGTCAAGCCGAAGGCGATTCCCCCTTGAACAGGCCGGATTCAACGAATCCGGTGAACAGCACGTCCGGATTCCAGGCATCCGGACATGAGGACTTCCAGCGGAATGAATGCGATGGGTACCGTTATGCGCGAAATCAGCCGGCGGGGCATGCTCGGACTCGGGGTAGGAGCGGCGGCGGCGCTGTCCGTCGCCGGCTGCTCCTCCTCCGGGTCGTCAGGATCCGGCAAGGTCGGGGCCAAGCCCGGTGGGACGACGCAGTCGAGGGCGAAGCCGATAGGCGACGGCTCGACCGCCTACACCGGCAAGCAGCCGAAGCAGCCGCCCAAGCCGGAGAAGCTGGAGCCCGGCCAGAAGCCGCCCCAGTTCGTGGTCTTCTCCTGGGACGGCGCGGCCGAGATAGGCAACGGCCTCTTCCCGCGGTTCCGCAAGATCGCCCGCGACCACAATGCCTCGATGACCTTCTTCCTCTCCGGGCTGTATCTGCTGCCCGAGTCGAAGAAGCGCCTGTACCGGCCGCCGAACAACCCCGTCGGCGCCTCCGCGATCGGCTACCTCAAAGACGAGAACATCAAGGCGACGCTGAAGAACGTGCGTGCCGCCTGGCTGGAGGGCCACGAGATAGGAACCCACTTCAACGGCCACTTCGGCGGCAACGGCCCGGGCTCGGTGGCGCACTGGACCCCCGCCCAGTGGGAGTCCGAGATCGAGCAGGCCATGTCCTTCGTCACCAAGTGGCGTACGAACACCGGCTTCACCGACCTCGAACCGCTGCCCTTCGACTACAGCAAGGAACTCGTCGGCGGCCGCACGCCGTGCCTGCTCGGCCAGGCCAACCTGCTGCCCACGGCCCGCAAGCGCGGCTGGCGGTACGATGCCAGCTCACCCGGCGGCCTCCAGGTCTGGCCCACCAAGAAGCAGGGCCTATGGGATTTTCCGCTCCAGGGAATGCCGTTTCCCGGTCACTCCTTCCCTGTCCTCTCGATGGACTACAACATCATGGCCAACCAGGGCACGGGCTCCACCAAGGGCCCGTCGGCCAACTACCCGGCCTGGCGCAAGCAGGCCACCGACGCCTACATCGCCGGCTTCCAGCGGGCGTACGAGACGAACCGGGCCCCCTTCTTCGTCGGCAACCACTTCGAGCAGTGGAACGGCGGCATCTACATGGACGCCGTCGAGGAGGCGATCAAGCACATCGCCGACGACAAGCACAAGGACGTCCGGATGGTCTCCTTCCGGCAGCTGTGCGACTGGCTCGACGCGCAAGACCCTCAGGTCCTCGCCAACCTGCGGGGTCTCGGGGTCGGGCAGAACTTCACCGGACGCGGCTGACCGCCCCGGAGGGGGTGCGGAAGGTCCCCATGGGCCGCCCATGCCGACCCCGTGCGTGCCTGCCGCGCCCCCGGCGCCTCGCGAACCGCCGCCGCTCCACCGTGTCAACCATCGCGGCCGCGGAGCAATCACCACCACCGACGCACGCGTAACCGCCAATGGCCGCTTGCGGTGCACCCTCTTCCCCGTGAGAGCCCAGGAGATGACCTGCGGCCTCACGTCCGGCTTGTGTGAGCGCTGGAGGCTCCCGACGGGGCCCTCCAGCGCTCACCGGGCGGTCACCTTCGTCAGGATGCAGCGCTTTCCGTCGTCGGGATCACCGATGTACGTCCAGAGCATCGGGGCCTTGGTCGTGCCGCTCGCCTCGTACTTGGCGCTCGTATGGCCGGAGTCGAATTCAATGATCTTCACGACCAGCGGACCGGGAGATGCCGCGGACCGCGGAGCAGCGCGCCCAACCGCCAGCGCAGGTCGGCCGGGTGGGCGTCCAACTCCAGTTTCGGGCAGCGCTCCAGGAGCGTGCGCACCGCAATCCGCGTCTCCAGCCGTGCGAGCGGGGCACCAAGGCAGAAGTGGATGCCATGGCCGAAGGCCACATGGCCACGGGCGTCGCGGGTGATGTCGAAGCGGTCGGGATCGTCGAATCGAACCGGGTCACGTCCCGAGTCGGCGATCACGGGGAGCACGACCTCGCCGCCACCGGGTATCACCGTGCCCGCGATCTCGGTTGATTCGATGGTGAAACGGAAGGTGGACGTCTCCAGCGGCCCGTCGTAGCGCAGCATCTCCTCGACCGCGTTGTCGATGAGGGACAGATCGGCGCGCAGCGCGGCGAGTTGATCAGGGTGGGAGAGCAGCGCCAGGACACCGTTGGAGATGAGATTGCCCGTAGTCTCGTAGCCGGCAATCAGCAACAACTGGGCCATTCCCAGGAGTTCGTCCTTGCTGAGCCGGTCACCTTCCTCGTCGCTCACCGCGATCAGATCGCTCAGCAGGTCGCCGCCAGGGCGGGCGCGCTTCGTCTTCACCAGCCCGTCGAGATAGCCGGTCATGGCCGCCAGGGCTTCTCCGGTTTCCGGCGTCGCGGCGCCAACCATCAGGATGTCGGTCCAGGTACGGAAGGCATCCCGCTCCAGGAAGGGCACGCCCAAGAGCTCGCAGATGACGGTGATCGGCAGGGGGAAGGACAGCGCCTCGACGAGGTCGGCGCGGCCTTCGGGGGCGGCGAGCATCGCGTCCAGGAGCTCATCGGATAACTCCTGGACGCGCGACGCCAGGGACGCCACCCGGCGCACGGTAAAGGCGCGGGAGACCAGTCCGCGCAGCCGGGTGTGTTGCGGTGCATTGGAGCGGAGCATCGACACACCGCTGGACACCGGCTGCATCGGCTGCGCGGACGAGGCGTGCCGCCACTCCTTCGACAAACGAGGATCGCTGAGAGCCGCGCGCACCTCGTCGTAGCCGACGATCAGCCAGACGACTGTGCCCTCCTGGAGACGTACGCGGTGCACCGGGCCCTGCTTGCGCAGCCGCGCGTACACCTCATACGGATTGCGGACGAAGTCCTCCCCCATTGCCGCCAGATCAACTGTCCCCACCGGTTCCGTTGTCATCCGGCCTCCTGTCCATCGCGACCTTGCCTCGGGACGACTGAGTACGGAGGAACCATCCCCGGCTGCAAAGCCACTAACCGCGGCCCTGCCGAAACGCGGGGTCTTCGAGAAGGCTGGTGCTGAGTGCACCATCGTGGGGCTACCAGACCGAGTTATTGCACCACTTGCCCTCTGCCGCTGCGGGCGGACTCGTGGCGAACATTAGGCCGACGGCCGTAACTGTCGCCCCGAAACCCGAAATGACCTTGTTCAAGGCCATGCTGGAGATCCCCCAAGTACTCTTCCTGGCCTCACCATGAGGCGCCGAATCCCGGTCAGCGCATGTCTACCAACAAGCAGTTCACACAAAGGCCGCGCTTGAATCCCGATCCACTTCATCTGCAGGCGCTGTTCGGCGACGGAGCAGCAGGACTTGCCACCGGGAAGATTGGATCAGAGGGGACAACAACCCAGGTCACCGCTTCATCACGCAGCGGCCTGGAAGCGAGGAACATGGTTGATCGCTGAAGACTGTCCCGTGACCTGACAGAGCTACAAGGCGTGCTGGTTGATCGGGTCAGAGCCCAAGGCCGCTCAGGTATAGAGCCCAGAGCGCCGCGTACGGGACGAGAAGCAGAGCGGCCGAGCCCAGCCAGGATCGTAGTCGGCGACCGCGTGCGAGCGGCAGCGCAATATTGACCACCACCATCAGGGCCAGGACGAAGGCGCCAGTCAACACCAGGACCACCATCATCGGGCCGGCGTGGTCGAGCGTGTGGTAGTCGCAGTTCGTCGACCCTGCAATATCTGCGGAACTGCGGCAGTCCATCGGCAGATACTCGGTGAGCAGCCACTGGGCGCAGTACAACGGGACGAGCGCGGGCACGCCGAGCACCAGGTTGACCAGGACGGGGGCCCACAGCGACCTCCGTGGCCGCCACCGCTCTACTACCGCCGCCTTGCCAGGCTCCTGCATGGTGTGGTCCGTTGACATACTCCTGCCGCTCCGTTCTGTGCCCCAGGCCGATGCTGATGATCAGGCATCGTGTGCGGAGCCGCTTCCAATGTGTCAAGTAGCGCCCCCCTTCCGGCCCCCGTCACTACGCAAAGCGATGCCGACGTCCTCTCAACCGTCCGCGCCTTTTTTGGAGGATGCCTGTGATGGAACTCTGACCCGGTGGGACTTGGTCGTCGGCGACCGCTCTTTACCCGGCGATGGTGAGGTTGTGGAGACGGCGATGCCAAGCACGGCGTGGTGGACGCCATCGCCTTGAGGCGGTAGTCGCGGAGGATCTTCCAGGTCTTCATACGGGCCAGGGTGTGTTCGACTCGGGCGCGGACCTGTTTGCGGGAAATGGGACATGTTGTGATCCTGTTTCCAGGCGGCCAGCTACTCGCCGGGGCGTCTGCGGTGCTGGATCACGAGCCCGGTTCCTGGGTAATCTCCGTCGGCGATGGTGGTGGTGTTTCCGACCGCCGCTTTCACGCCGGATTCTTCCCATGCCTTGCAGTCGTTGCGGTTGACGGGCAGGGGCCGGCCATAGCGGGTGCCCGGGGTCGGTGTTGGTGACGCAGGCGGTGAGCTTGAGCCAGGGCGAGGCGCTCGGCATCGAGGAGGTTGCGAGGCTCCTTGGTGAGCGGGCCGTCACGGCGCTGTGCTCCGATCACCAGCAGATCCGCGGCGGCGGAGCGGTGCATCAGCACCTTGTGGGCCGGCCCTTCGACGGTGGCGCGCCGCGCCCGCACCGGCGGATACTCCTCGGGCGCCTCGTGCCCCCTCTCACGTTGCAGATCAGACGACGGACTCGACTCACAACGTGATCTGACGGAGCGTCATATATCTCAGCAATGGGTCAGCCCGCCGAGACTGCAAGGGGGGGCGAAGACCCGGTGCCAGTGGAAGCCGAGCGTTCTCATGGAAAACGGCGGCGCCCAGGCGGCTCAAGTCAGCAAGCTGCAGCATGGTTCTCCACCACGTCCAGCAGCGGAGCGGTCCGACCCGAGGGGCCTACCCGCTCAGCAACGCCCACGCCCCCTGGCCGGACTGCCGGTGCCTGACACGCTCTCCTACGCCACCGCTCCCCTGGAAGGCGTCGTACGCACCCGCCACCTCGACGCACCGCGTATACGTGGCCCGCTCGCACGGCCGCGACCTGCGCGTGATCGTGATCGATGATCGACGGCGAACCCGTGGCCGCCGCGGTGCGCACCTCCCGCAACGGCGCCCTCGCATCGAACCTCGCCCAGGGCGGCTCCGCCACACCGTGCCCGGGCCGCTATCCGCAGGCAGAGGCCCTGGCCGTCGCGGCAGCCCGCGCTGTGGGACTTACCATCGCCGGCGTGGATCTCCTGTTCTCCTCCGCAGACTTCTCCACCATCTGCGAAGTCAACTCCGCCCCCGGATGGCGCCCGGAGATGACGGCGGTCACTCCCGCCATCACCGTGCGTCGCCCGCTGCCTCCTCGCGCTGGCGAAGTGCGGCGGCAAATATGACCTCAGATAGCGCAGTGTTCCAGTAGGCGCATCGCCCCTCGTCAGCGCACAGGACGGTGAGGTGCGCGATCACGGAAAGGCTGGCTCGTCGCCTCACGACCTAATGCCCCAGGCGGTCTTCGGCACCCGACGCTGACCCGTGTACGAACCCGCTCACACCATCCGCAAACACCTGCGTCCGGCCTCGCCTACGCGCGACGGACGGCTCCGCTCAGCCCACCGATTGGTCGCCGTCGGGCAGATCCTCGACCGTAACCTTTCCCTGCGGCTCCCCGAGTTCGTCTGCCACCACCCTGGCCAGGCCGCCCGGGTCGGGCTGAGTGGGTACGGGTACCTGCTCGCCCTCCGCGTAACTCTCGATCGCCTTGGTGAAGTAGCTCGGATCCCAGGCACCGACGGCGCCCCTGACCTCCACCGCGCGTACGCCCCGCGCCCCGATTCGCTGCTTGACCACAGCGAGGATCCGATCCGACCGGTACTCCCCCGGCACCTGAAACAAGCTGGCGTGCGCGCCCACTTTTCCGCCGTCCTGGAGGCGGACGGTCACCGTCAGGCAGCTGGTCACGCTCGGGTAGGTGATGGTCCCACCGGGCCCGACCTCGCCGACCTGCCCCTCGCTGATCCTGATGTTCGCGGTCGTGGGTGTGACGGGCTCCGGCGTACGGGCCGGAGGCGTCACCGGTCCCGGGAGGAAGCCGCTCGCGACCGCCGGCTGTGCCTGGGCCACGACCACGCAAGTGGCACCCAGGTAAAGGGCCAACAGCGCTGTGACGGGTAACAACACCGTGCCGTTTGCCCGCATCCACCGCATCCACCGCACCTGCCGCATCGACGCCACACACCCTTTCGCCGCAATGATGAGTCTTTTTCCCATCCTGCTTCCGTCCACTTCTCGTCCCGATTCCTGCTGCAGGGACTGCCTGCCGTCAGGCGCAGGCGTCCCGGGCACGCCGCGGCTCCTGTCGGACAATGTCAGCCAGAGTCCTGCCGTCCGAGGGCGCCGAGGGTCCCGATCAGGTCGGGCGCGCCAGCTTGAAGTCCTTGCCTACGGATGGTTGCAGAGGTACGCCCGTACATGGGCGACTCTCCGTCCGACAGCGCACCAGGAGGCCGACCGGCCAGCCGGCACCTTGAGCTTGCCCCACCTTGTTGACCAGCGCCAACGTCCCATCCACCGATACCCCGTTCCTCAGGACTTCGCAGGTGCGAGATTGTGCGTGCCGTCCGCCGAGGTGGTGGACACCCAGGCGATGGGCACGCGGCACCACGGTGGCGGTGAGCAGCCGGTAGAAGTCGTTGCGGGACATGGCAGCGGGATCAAAGTCAGTGCGCATGTGCTCAGCATCCAGATGCACGACACCGCCCTCTTCAGCGGATCAACGGCACCACCCAGCCCCTGAGTTGGGCTGACGCGCCCCGGGGACCCGATACCGGAGCCACCGAGCACCAGGAGCCGACACCGTGATTCGATCCAAGATCTCCGTCCCCTGGCGCACACGAGCCGTTCCGATTCTGCACCCCTTACCCGGCCGCGACGGGAAGTCAGCGGACCGCGGACGGGGCCTGGGCCGCGGGCATCAGGCGGTGCGGGTGGCCGGTGCCGTCGGCCGGGACGGCCCAGGCGTCGGTCTCGAAGTCTCCGGGCAGGGCGTAGGCGACGGTGTGGTCGTCCAGCCAGACGGCCTGGTCGTCGGCGCTGCGCCGCTCGGCGAGCGGGTGATCGCGCATGCTGCGCAGGTCCAGCACGTGCAGTCGCCAGGGTGCGTCCGCCGGAAGGCCCGGCAGACGCTTCTTGAACGCCAGCCGGGTCCCGTCCGGGGAGAGCGACGGGCATTCGACGTTGCTCCGGAGGGCGGTCACCGTGCGCTTGGCGATGTCCCCGCGCACCAGGTAGGCGGTCCCGCGCGTGGCCAGCGTGGCGTAGAAGTGCCCGTCGTCGGCGAACGTCACCCCCCAGAAGTTGATGTCCGGGCTCCGGTACGGCTGCCCGTCCTTGATTACGCGGTAGTTCTCCAGGGTGGGCTGGAGGTTCCCGGTGCGGGTGTCGAGGATCGAGGTGCGGGTGGAGAAGTTGAGCCCGGTGTACGACTCTCCGCTGACGAACACGGTCCACGCCACCATCCGCCCGCTGGGTGAGACCCGGGTCCGGGTGGGGCTCCCGACCAGTGGGACGTGCCTGCGTGCCCGCAGCCGGGAGTCCAGCACGAGGGCTTCGTAGTGGCCCGCCATCGCGCCGGGCACCGCACGTAGACAACTGCCGGTGCCGGCGGCGGTGTAGAAGCGCAGGCAGCGGAGGCCGGATGCGGTACGCGGGCCGGAGGGGTCCGAGGCCGGTACGGACACCACCTCGTCGCGGTGCGGGCCCCACAGCGTGCTGCGGAAGACCAGCCGGGGCTGTCGCACCGAGGCTGCTCCGGCCAGTGCCACATGCCCTGCGGTCACCTGCGGACCGGTGGACTGCTGCTGGTCCTTGCGACTCGCCTGGTCGGCGGCCCGCAGCACGGAGCCCACGGCGACGCCGCTGAGTATGAGCACGGCGACGAGCAGGACGACGATGCGGGTACGGGTGTTCATTCAGCGGCCTCCGTCGTAGGCGCAGAGTCGGCAGAGTCGGTCGTGGGTGGTCCGGCCGCAGCGGAGGCGTCCGCAGGGCCTTCCCCGGTCGCAGCCACCTCGGTCGTCGTACGCAGCGGCTGGAGCCGGGCGCAGATACCCGCGCACGCCGCCAGCGCCACCGCGGCGGCGGACAGCGCGGTCCGCTCGCCCCACGCCGTCCAGGCCGCGCCGAACAGTACGGAGCAGACGAAGCGAGCCCCGGCCTGCCCGGTCTGGACGAGGGCCAGACCGCTGGAGCGCAGCTCCGGCGGCGTCACCCCGGCGGCCGCCGCCATCAGCACCCCGTCGGTCGCGGCGTAGAAGGCGCCGTGCAGCACGAGCACCACAGCCACCACCGGCAACACCCGCGTGTGGACCGGCGCCAGCACCAGCCCGTACGCGACCAGGAGGCCCACGTGCCCGGCCAGGAAGATCGGCCACCGGCCCCAGCGGTCGGCGGCCTGTCCGAGAGGGACGGCCAGCAGCAGGAAGGAGCCCGCCGTGGCGATCGGCAGCAGCGGGAACCACTCCTGGCCCAGGTCCAGGCGCCGCTGCAGCAGCAGGTAGACGAAGGAGTCGGAGACCGTGGCCAGCCCCAGCAGCAGCGCGCACAGGGTCAGCCGTCGCAGCTCGGCCCGGCGCAGCAGGCCGACCGCCGCGGCCAGGGAGACCCGCGCGGCGGGAGCCGAGGTCCCGGCCGTCGGGGTGCGGCCCGGCACGAAGAGCAGCAGGACCAGCACACCCGTCACGGCGACGCAGAAGCTCACGGTGAACACGGCGTCGTAGCCCCCGGCCGTCACCCGCAGGATGGCGAAGGCGGTGACCGGGCCCAGCAGGGCTCCGGCGGTGTCCATCGCACGGTGCACACCGAACGAACGCCCCTGCGTCTGGGGCGTGGACGCCAGCGAGATCATCGCGTCGCGCGGTGCCGTACGCAGCCCCTTGCCCGTGCGGTCGGCGGCGAGCACCACACTGATCAGCGGCACGCTGTGGACCAGCAGCAGCGCCGGTTTGCACAGCGCGGAGAGCCCGTACCCCGCGGCGGCAGCGGCCTTGTGCCGACCACCGCGGTCGGCGAGATGGCTGCCGGCCAGCCGGACCAGGGCGCTGACGCCGTTGTAGACACCGTCCAACAGGCCGAAGCCCAGCGGGGACAGGCCCAGTGCGGCGACCAGGTACAGCGGGAGGACGGCGGTGACCATCTCGGAGGAGATGTCGGTGATGAGGCTGACCGTGCCGAGAACGAACACGGTCCGGGGCACGGCCCGCAGCGCGGTCGCGACCTTGGTGTGCGGCAGGGCCCTGCCCCGGCCGCCCGGGCGGGTACCCGGGTCGGCCGGAGCAGGGGTGGTACGGCTGTCTGCTACGTACACGGCGTGTCAGTTCCAGATGCCGGTGATGTCAGAGGCGGAGGCGGCGTTGCCGGCGTGCGTGGTCAGGCCGGCCAGGTCCTCGACGGTGCGGAGGACGTTGTAGTGGTTGTACGTCGCGGAGGACGAGCTGCCCGGGGCGACGTGCGCTCCGTACAGCACCGTGGCGATGTGGTTGTTGTGGGACCGGTCGTCCTCGTCGAAGGTGACGATGAGCTGGCTGTTGTTGTTCTTGGCCCACTGGGCGTACGCGTCGAGGTTGTTCTTCAGCCAGTTGTCGCCGGTGGTGATCGAGCAGTCGTGCATGTCGTTGCACAGGTTCGGCACGACGAAGGAGACCTTTGGCAGCGTGCTGTAGTTCGTGGGGAACTGGCTGAACGTGTGGGCGGTGTTCAGCGGCACGTTGTTGAATCCGAACCACGGGTTGTGCTTCCGGGCGTACTTGGTGGCGCTGTTGGTGCACACCGTGGAGCCCTCGGAGGGCAGGCCCTCGTTGTAGCTGCCCCAGGTCTTGCCGGCGGCGATCAGCTCGGAGCCGAGGTTGGCGGCGCCGGAGAACTGCGGGGAGTAGCAGCTGTCGTCGGTGACGCCCTGCGTGGCGCCCGAGAACAGGTCCATGTAGTTGGGCTGGCTGGGGTGGGTCAGTGCGAAGGAGTTGGTGAGGTTCGCGCCACCGGCCTTGAGCGTGTTGTTCAGGTACGGAGCGCTCGAACTGCCGATGACCTGCTCGTAGGCGTGGTTCTCGAACACCACGACCACGACGTGGTCGGGCGCCGGCAGCGTCGCGGCCTGCGCGACGCCGGGGGCGCCGCCCCACAGTCCGAGCGAGGCGGCCACGAGGCCGGCGGCGACACCGAAGATCGAGACGGACCAGCGCGGCCGTCGAATACGGGAGAACATGGACACAGCGGACCTCCGAGAAAGAACCATGGAAGGCGCGGGGAGTGGCGTTTCTCGTTGAAGCGAGGCAACCGTAGGAGGGCCGTCGTGAAGTTGTCAGAACTTCAAAAGTGAAGCGGAACAGAACAGTTGAAGACCGGATTCCGCTACCGGCGCGTACCGGACTCACTGCTCGCGGTGGCGCGGACGAAGGCGGTGACCGCATTCCGGGTGAAGGTGAACGCGGGCCGGTCGAGGTCCTTGAAGTCGCAGATGGTGACGTGGCGGGACACGGTGACGATCTCGACGCAATAGCCACCGGTGTCGCCATCGTGGCTCGGCCTTCGCCACCGAGCACGGGTCAGATCACGGAGGCTCTCCATGAGCAAGGAGCAGGCCGTTTCCACCAGCGGCATCGCCACCACGCGTCATGCCGTAAGCATCAGAACTGACATGTCGAGTGACGACGCGCGCAGCCTGTACGACTTCCTCGCGCGCTCCACAGCACAAAGGACTCGCTGTGCACGGCGGCGGCCGGCTGACCCGCCCCGCCGCGCCGGCCGTCGTCCTCGTCTGTGCCCACGCTGAGCAAAGAGGCAGAACCTAACCGATGTCGGGCACGGACCGCACCTCGATCCGGTCCCCCGTCCGCTCCATCTCCAGGACGACGAGCTCGTTGCGCCCCCGCCGCCACAGATTGCTCGGCGCGTACAGGGTGACCTGCGGCCCGAGGGACCAGTACCGGCCGAGCGCGAACCCGTTGAGCCACACCATGCCCTTGTCCCAGCCCGGAAAGGCGAGGAAGCCGTCCGCGGGGGTGTCGACATGGAGCCGGGCCCGGTGGAACGCGGGGCCGGTCGGCGTGTCTCCGCTGCCGAACTCCAGAGCCGCGAGGTTGTCGAGAGGCAGTCGGCGGATCTCCCAGTCGCTCAGTTCCTCGTCATCGAGGAGAACCTTGCCGCTGATTCCCTTGGGGTCGTTGAGTCCCTGGCCGAAGTTGACCCGCCCGGTGGGATCGACCAGGAGGTCGAGGGTGCTGGACGCGCCGGCCACGGTGAAGTCGACGGTGTGGTACGGCTGGTTACGGTCGAAGGTGCCTATGCGCTTGCCGTCGCCGAACACCAGCGCACGGTCGCCCAGGCCCGTGACCCTCAGGCCCATGGTCCCCTGCGGCCCCCGCACCCGAGTGCGGTAGTGGATCAGTCCGTACGACTGGCCGAGCGCCTCCATGTGGACGGGAGTGGTACGCCGTACCGGAGTGCTCAGCGCGTCGAGCGCGTCCATCAACGGCACCGACTCGCGGACGGCGACCCTCTGGGCCGGCATGCGGCGCGGTGTGGCCGGCAGGGGCGTGCTCGGCAAGGTGGTGTACTTGGCCAGCACGTCACGCACCTTGTGGAATTTCTCGGTGAGTTCGCCGGATTCGCTGATCGGGGAGTCGTAGTCGTAGCTGGTGACGGTGGGCTGGTAGGCGCTGCCGCTCAGGTTGGCACCCGCGGACCAACCGAAGTTCGTTCCGCCCACCGCCATATAGAAGTTGATTGACGCTCCCGCTTCGAGGAGCTTCTCCACGTCGGCGGCGGTCTGCGCCGGGTCGGTGGTGTGGTGCGGTTCTCCCCAGTGGTCGAACCAGCCGTCCCAGAACTCCGTGCAGAACAGGGGCTTGTCCGGCTGGAATGTGCGCAGCTCCGCGAAGGGTCCGGTGGGGTCGCCGGCGAAGTTGACGGTGGAGAGGAGGTCGGGAAGGCTGCCGTTCTTCAGCGCTTCCTGGGTCGCCCCGTTGGAGCAGAAGAGCAGGCTGTCCACGCCCTGCGCCCGCATGGTGTCCCGCAGATGCTCCAGGTGCGCATGGTCGTCGCCGTAGCTGCCGTACTCGTTCTCGACCTGCATGGCGATGATGGGCCCGCCGCGCGTGGCCTGCAGATCGACGAACCGGGGCAGCAGTTCGGCGAACCAGGCGTCAACCGCCCGCTCGTAGGCGGGGTCGGAGCGGCGCAGCGGCGCGTCCTTGTCCTTGAGGAGCCAGGCCGGCAGGCCGCCGAAGTCCCATTCCGCGCAGATGTACGGCCCCGGTCTCACGATCACCTTGAGCCCGACCTCGTCCGCGGTCCGTACGAAGGCGGCGACATCGCGCCATCCGGTGAAGTCGGCCTTCTCCTCGTACGGTTGGTGGAAGTTCCAGGCGACGTAGGTCTCCACCGTGTTCAGGCCCATGGCCCGCATCCGCAGCAACCGGTCGCGCCAGTCCTTGGGATGCGTCCGGAAGTAGTGGAAGGCACCCGAGAGGATCCGGAACGGCTCGCCGTCCAGCAGGAATTCGTTCCCGCGGATGGTCAGCCCCCGCGGGCTGTCGGCCTGGGCGAGGGTCGTACGGCCGCTGCCCAGGGCGACACCCACGGACGCGACCCCCACCGTGGCCGCGCTCAGAAATCTACGTCGGCTGAACTGCGTCATGTCTGCTCCTCGACTCGACCGGCCGTCACCCAAGGTTCGAACATGTTCAGTGGTGCGCGCTTCTGTGCATTGAGATGCATTGAGAGTGTTATGTAGAACAGAAACGAGCACAAGGGTTCGTGACTCAGCACGATGAACCAGGCGGGCGGGGACACGGACGTGCGGGGCACCGGCCCGGCCGACCGACGGACACCGTCTCCACCACCACGGCGTCGGGGAAGTCGCAGGCAGCAACGACTGCACGAAATCCCACTCGGCATCGGACAGTTCATGGCGGCGTATCACGACCCCGTGATCCACAACTCAAGATCACTTTGACGGCAGACCCTAGGGCAGCGTCCACTTCTGGTTCGCGCCGCCGTTGCAATCCCAGATGACCAGTTGAGTGCCATTCGAAGCGTTCCCGCCCGGGACGTCCAGGCAGCGCCCGGACTGTGCGCCCTTGAGGGTTCCGTCCGACTGCGGGACCCACTGCTGGTTGGCACCGCCGTGGCACTCCCACAGGGCCACCTTGGTGCCGCCGGCCGTGCCCGCGCCACTGACATCCATGCACTTGCCCTTGTGGGTGAGTTCGCCGTTGACCCATGTCCAGACCTGGGCGCCGGTTCCGTCGCAGTCCCAGATCTGCACAGGGGTGCCGTCGGCGTCCGAACCGCCCTCGGTGCCGAGGCACATGCCGGACAGCCCCGAGGGCACGGCGCCGACATGGTCCGCAGACCCTGTGCCTGGCGTGAGGGCGAAGTTGTCGAACTGATGGGTCTCGTAGCCCATGACCCCCAGGCCGGCCTGACCGTTGGTGAAGCTGGCGTCAGTGGCGCTGCCGACGGCGGCGCCGTCGATCTTCGCGGTCAGCTTCGTGTCCTGCATGGTGAGGGCGATGGTGTGCCACCGGTTCGTGCCGAGCGCGCTCGTGGTACCGGCGGCCAGCGTGGTGAAGTTCCAAGAGGTGTCGCTCTTGAGGATCGACCACGCGCCGGTGTTGCTCACCCGCAGGTGATAGGCGTTCAGACCATTGTTGTTCTTGGCCTGCCGGTTGACCCGGCCCAGGACCTCGACGCTGCCGGACTTCTTCAGCATCGTGTCGACGGATACCGTGTAGTTGCCCCAGGAACCGTCTCCCATGATCGTGTACGGGCTGTTGTGGGGCTCGTCCGTCCAGCGAATCGGGGTCTGGGGGGCCATCTGGCGAAGACAGGTGCCGCTGCGGCCGCCGCCACAACTGACGGTCTGGAAGGCGCCGTTCATGTCGGAGAAGTGCTTCGGAGACGTGGTGGTGGCGGGGACATCGAAGGTATCCGCGTACGGCAGCTTCAGCGCCGCCCGCTGCGGGGAGGCCGCCGTTCCCTTACCCCCTGTGGCGGTGGTCGTGACGGTGTAGAGGTAGCCGGGCTGCAATGTCAGGGTGTACGAGCCGTTGGACGGCGTCACATCCGGCCGGCGCACGAACCAGTCGCTGGACCGGCCCGACTTCAAGTTCGTGGCCCAGACGCGGACGTGGCCGGTGGACAGGCCGCCGGTGACGGTGAACGTCGCGGTCTGCGCCTCAGCGGCATCCATGGTCTCGATGACGGTGGTGTAGTCGGATTCATTCGTGGACTTGAGCGAGACGTAGCTGCCGTTGTCGCGGTTGCCGCCCAGGTATCCGCTCGCGGAGTCGATGTAGCGCCAGCCGGGCCGGGTGAACTGCGTGGTGTGCGCGGTCACCCACGTCGTCTTGCCGATGTGGTAGGCACCGGACCACGGCTGGTTCGCATAGGCACCGGACCACGGCTGGTTCGCAACGGACATCCCGGCCTTGGAGAAGAACAGGTTCGGATACAGCGCGGCGATGACCGGCCAGTTGAGATACCCGGTCATCTTCCCGTCGATGTAGTCCCGGTTCAGGGCACGCGCGACTGATGCCGCGCCTTCATCTGTGGGCAGCGTGCCGCCCTCGCTCGACCACAGCGGCTTGCCCAGCGCTTTCGCGGTGTCCGTGCTGTTGCACGCCTTGTAGTCGCCCATGTAGCCGCAGGGGTAGTGAGCGCCGACGATGTCGACCGCGGACTTGAGCACGGGGTCCGTGGCCATGTGGTCGGCCACGGACCAGTTGAACTCGTCCGCCGCGACGACCTTGGTCGCATACCCCTTGGCCTTCAGAGTCTGCTTGAGTTTCGCGTACCACTGCACGTTGTAGCCGCGCTCGTTCCAGCCGCCCATGTAGTCGATGGTCAGGTTGTGCCGCTTCGCGCAGTCCATCCACGACATCAGGTAGTCGATCATGTCCTGGGACCAGAAGTTCCCGTTGCCGATCCAGCCCGGAGCGCCCCAGGAAAGCCCGTACAGCTTGATGTTGGGGTTGCGCTTCTTGGCCTCCTTGGCCATCCACCACTCGTAGCCCTGGTTGCAGTCGACGGTGCTCCGCGTGTGCATGTGGCTGGCTTCGGCGCCGTCGGTGTAGTTGGTGTCGCCACCGATCTCGATCTTGAGCATCTGCAGGGCCGCCCCATACCCCGGCTTGAACAGGTAGTCCAGGATCTGCCTGCGCTGCGCCTTGGGGTAGTCGACCAGCAGCCGCGCATTCCCGCCGCCGCCGGATATCGCGCCGATGCCGTCGAAGGTGCGACCCGGCTTGGTGCCGTCCACAGTNCGGATATCGCGCCGATGCCGTCGAAGGTGCGACCCGGCTTGGTGCCGTCCACAGTGATCGTGGTCGAGGGCGCGGCATGCGCGGGTTCGAGGGAGGTCAGACCGAACAATGTGCCCAAGAGCAGTGCCAGGACAGTGAGATGGCAGGTGTGACGGCGTGGTTTCCAGGTCATGCAGACTCCTTGAAGGATTTCGCGAACGTGGAGCACTCGTCTGAGCGCCGCTGCGCCGGACCGGCACCTCACGGAGGCAGGCCCGGGGTGTCGGCCACGGCCCGGAGTGTCGGCCCCAGCCCAGGGTGGGAAGACCGGTCCAACCGGGGCAGGTTCGTCCTTTACGTCAGCCTGGCGGGGTCCGCACCTGATGCACGCCGCCGGACGCGGACCCCGGTGACGTCACCGGCATCGATCGGCCGGTGTGTGCCGCTGCGCCGGGCGTGCCCTGTGCCTTCTCCGAGCGCGTGCGGCCAAGCACGACGTCGCCACGGTGCGCCGGCGATGACTGGCGCCGGAATGTGCAGTGCCGTTCACGAGCCAGGGACATGATCACTCCGTTGTGTCAGGGCCTCTAGGCGGGGCGGAGCACTTCATTGATCCGCTCCTCGACGTGACTGAGGGAGAGTGCCCCGAGAAGCGGGCACTTCGGGGACTGGCCGCCACAGGCTCAAGACGGAACGCGCCTGCCGCGGTGCAACGGTTCGCTTCTCGCTGCGCGGTGCGGTGCGGACCGCGGCACCGCCGGAGGGATGGCCCGGGTGGGCAGTCGTACCTGCCGAACTTGGTCTCCTGGTAGGCGCATTGCGGCCAGCCCTACGTGATATTGCACAGCAAGCCAGTTGCCCAGTATTAAAACCGCGATCGCGCATATGTCAACAAGATCGGACAGGATTACGCAGATTCAACCCACGTTTCGAGCGAAGCTGTGCGGCTCTGGGTGGTTGAGGTGGATCCTGTATCGGGCCTGGCCCTCACCGGACGCCCTCCTCACTCCGCGCCGGGGGAGGGAACACGGTCGATCGCCTCCCTCATCCGGGATGCTGCGGATGCAGCTACGAGCGGACGGAGTCAGGGTGCTTGTGCCCCCAGGAGGGTCTGGATCTCATCCAGCCGGCCACCGGCGTCGGCAATGTCGCCGGCCATCGCGTGCCGGCACATCCAAGGAGTGATCCGTCGGTCCAGGTCGGCGCGCCGGGACAGTGATTCACACAGCTCACCGATCGCTTCGGGAGTCACCGACGATCCGTATGGCGGACGGAGGAGGTTGACGAGCACGAGGTCGCTGCGGCCAGCACGCAGCAGGCCCGGAGCGCAGCAAGCTGTTCTACGACAGGGCTGCTTCGTACGACGAAGAGCAGGTCGAGCGACCAGTTGCCGCGTGAGGCGGCCCAGCTCCTCTGCCGTGGCGACGGGCACGGTTACCTGGAGCTCAATCTCACGCCGGGGCCGCTCATACCGGACCTCCAGCTGGAATGCGGCGTAGCGGCGAGCTGCCCGCCCCACTGGCTGCTCCAACCGCCCGTCTCCTGGAGGGAGGCGGGCGCTTTTCCACCGCCACGGGGGAATGGTGTACTGCTCGGCGAAGCGTTCGACGGGTCCTGCTGGGTGGACAGGCCAGGGCATTCACCGGCGGGCTGGGGCAGCCACTCCGATTCCTGAACCGCCAGCGCGTCGGGAGGGTCAGGTTGTCCAGAGAGGGCGGCCTCGGAGACCCAACGGCCCAGTGCGCGGCCGTCGATCAGGCGCATGGGGTGGTGGAGTTCGGCGTTGGCGCGTTGTGGTGCCAGGGTGCTGGTGCTGGTGCTGGTGCTGGTGCTGGTGCTGACGATGAGGGCTTGGTCGCAGCGGCTGTCGCACGGCAAAGGGCCGGCTCTCAATCCTGTTGTCCAGGTGGCTTCCCTTCACACTGGCGTAAAGACGTGCCGTCTTCTTCGTCAAGCCGTTCGACAAGGAGCATGGCCGCGTCATCCGCCAGGCGGCCCTGGGAGTGCTGGAGCAATGCCGGGTGCAGTTGCTTCAGGAACTCCTGCGGGGTATCCGCGTTCACGGCCTCCATGGCCTTGGGAAGGTTGAAGAAGTCGTTGTCGCGGTTCCGGGCTTCGATGACGCCGTCGGTGTGCAGCAGCAGGCGGTCGCCGGGGACGAACGGATAGCTCTCCACCTCCGGAAGAGGCCCGGTGATGAAGTCTTCCAGCCCGAGGGGCGGCAGCGGTGTGGTGGGCATGAGGGCATGAGCCTTGCCGTGGTGCAGCACCAGCGGGGGTGGGTGGCCGCGGTTGACCAGCTGGACTTCAGGTCTGTCCGCTGACAGCTGGGCCACAACCGCAGTGACGAAGCCTTCCATCTGGACTTCCTGATCAACACCGGGCATGGCGCGCTGGCGCTGCAGGGCGGAGGCGCAGTGGTTCATGACTTCCGCAGGGTCGTCGTCGTAGTGCACGGACTCCCGGAAGGCACCCAGTACGGCGGCAGCCGCACGCACGGCAGGCAGTCCCTTGCCCCGGACGTCTCCCACGATCATCCGGACCCCGTACCGGGTCTGCACGGCCTCGTACAGATCACCGCCGATCTGCGCCCCGGCCTCGGCGGCGAGGTACATACCGGCCGCCAGTACGGGCCCCAGCCGGGCGGGTACAGGCGGCAGCAGGACTTCCTGCGCGGCCACGGCGATCCTGCGGACCTGGTCGAGCTCAGTCTGCCTCCGCCTGCGCACAGTGTTACTCGTCATGACGCTCGCTACCGAGACCACGAGAAGCCCCAGGAGGTTGCTGTAGCTCTGCATGCCACCCCACGCGTCGTGAAGGGTGGTGGTGGTGATACTGACGGCCAGAGCACCAGCCGCGGCCGAGAGCGTGCCTTTGGGGCCCATCGTTAGCGCGGCCAGCGCCGGCATCGCGGTGAGAAGCGGCCCCGTATACAGAAAGTGCGCGGGCGAGAGTTCGATGCCCAGCCCGATCAGGATGATCGTGAAGGGTACACACTGCGCGAGCCTGAAGAGGATCCGGCTATGACCAGCCACTCCAGGCCGAAGAAGTGAGCGGAACGGCGACCGCATGTGTAAAGCCTGCCTCGCTGAAGGGCAGCGGTCCACCCATCGCCCATTCAGGATGGCCCGGCCCAGGGCAGGTGGGCACCCGCGACACTTGGAAGACCGCTGCCAACGATGGCAGTCAAATTCGCCGGCGCCGTGAATGCGAAGAAAATGATATCGGGCCCACTACGTCAGCCCAGGCGAATGAGCTCTAGCAATGGCCGAAAACGACTCGTTGTTTTTCCGTGGCCGCGCCCCATACATACTCCGGCCCCCACTCCTCAGGTCAGGCGCCGGGCTCGGAACACGTAGGGGCCCCGCGATCTTCACCGACGAGGCGCCGCCCCACGTTCAGGATGATGGGCTCTCCGGGGGCAGATTCATGGTCTGGAATATTATTCCAGATTCATTTTCTTCCACCCCGAACGTTTTCGCAAAATGAGCGACCAATGCAGACCTTCCCGAACCCACCGAGTGGCACGCTAAACCTCTTCCATCACCCCCACATGCCGAATTAATTGACTGACGCCGCCACGAGTCATGGGGACCGCAGGCGACGCAGACCGTAGGCCGATCGACCGCGGTGCGGAGGCTGCACGAGATGTCGGTCCCATGCCCGGTACGGAGCAGAAGTCACGCGGCGGTCGCGCCGGATCAACGCCACGGTCATGGCCGACTTCCCATTCTGACGGGAGTACCCACACAACCCATCCCTGGTAGGAGGGCCACCTAACCCATCCCCGCAAGAAGAGGCGTCATGGCGAGCGGCATCTGGAGACGCATCCCCCGACTGATCGCTGCGTCATGCCTGGCCGCGATGCTCGTCGGAACGATGGGCGTGATGAGCGCCGAGTCAGCGCCTCGAACAGCGAAGACTACGGCCGAAACGTCGAGTACGGCGCCGAAAGTGGTCTGCCAGTTCCGCATCGAAAAGAAGACCGGCAAGATCGTCACTTTCCCTAGGGGCTGCAGCCAGCTCCCTCTTGGCGGCACGGTCGGCGGAGGCAGCGGCACAACACCCGGTGCTCCCTCGCCCTGCGGTCCGCTAGCCGAGACCGGATGCAGCGCAATCGCCGCGACATCGACCGGCGCGATGTCCAGCACGACATCCGGCACAACCGGCACGTCCGGCACAACCGGCATCAGCGGGTGACGGACGCCCATCCTGGGGCTGAGCCTCAGACGCCAGAAAACAGCATGCCCCTTCACCGAAGCAGGACGACGGTGAAGGGGCATGACACTGGTGAAGGGTCAGTTCACGTTCGAGGGAGGCTTCGTCGATGTCGGCCTGTCGTTCCCAGCGACTGCGCAGGGGGCGGAAGCTGTCAGCGCCAGAACCGACAGAGGAGCGTGGCCCGCGCCTTCGGGTGTGGGGGCGGGGTGTGTCCGGGTTCTATTGGCTGGTTCCTTCGTCGATGTCTTCTTCCAGGGCTGCCATGCGGGCCTTGTATTCGGCCTGCGGGATCTGCCCGAGGACCGCGAGGCGTTCCAGTTCGGCGGCTTCGGTTTCATGGGCGATCTTGCGGCTCTGTTCTACTTGCTCTCTGCTGTACTTGACGGCCTTGGCGCGCTGTCTGGAGCGGTTTCGCTGTAACTCCTCGGCGATCATCCGTCCGGTTTGTTCGAAGTAATTTTCATGCCTTCCTGACCACATCTCGCCCCCTTGTTTCCGGTCCGGCCATGTCTGTCAGATCGTGAACGACTTATAGTCGATGGTTCACTTGACTGCCGGTGTGCCGGCGCCGCCGCAGCCCTTGGGATGTGATTGCCACACCCAGCCCGGCGTGAGGAAGTCGGCGAACATGTCGTGCTGTACGTGCAGGCTCTTGGGACGCTTCACCTTCGCCGTCACCTCTGAGATGGTGGGCGTCGGGTCGAGGGGCTGGATGACGGTGCGCTCGCCGTCGGCGAGGGACTTGTTGTGGTCATCCATGAGCCGCGCGCGGGACTCTCCGGTGAACTCCGGTCCCCCGGCGCATACGGCTGCGCAGTAAAACCTGGTGGTGCCGGTGACTTTGGCGACGGCCCCGGCATCCCGTTTCCAGTTGACGCTCCACTCGCGCAGTACGGTTCTGGCCTTGATCTGTGCGCCGGTCTCGGGGTCGATCTTGGCGACCTTGGCAGTGAAGCTTCCGCTGCCGCCCTGGGGGGTGATGGGTTCGGCTGCCGCAGCGGATCCGGATCCGGCGGTACCGCTCATCAGAGTGCCGATAGTTATGACGCCTGCGGCCGCCGAACGTAACTTTCCTGGCATGCAGTGATCTCCCTCAGGTTACGGTGCGCCGCTCACGCTACAGGCATGCCGCCAATCGCCGTCGAGCGATTTTCAGAGCCTGGCTCGAACCCGAAGCGCTTGGCCAACGCGCCAGGAAACTGCGCCTGTTTGACGAGCTGGCAGGCGAGTGAAGCGGAGTTCGTAATTCCGTCCGCATTTCAGAAGCGGGAGAAATCGAAGTTCCGCGTTCGTGCACGACCAGGCAAGGGGCAAATTCCGCTCCTCCGGGCCACAGCAGGGCACCAGCCGCGCGGCGGCCGGGAGGTGCCGGCGCGCGGGGCGGCACCCCGGTCAGCCAGGAAGGGAGCGCCACACCGTTCCCACGACACACGCGGTCGCGAAGTAGCCCCTGTGGCGCGAGTCGAAGCTGGCCTCCGGATTGTCCCCGAGCAGGACGAGCTTTCCCGGGGGGACGTAACGCTCCGGAACACCGGCCAGCGCGGGCACCCGGTCGCGGGGCACGCGGTCCCCGGGCACCGCGGCCACGCGTTTGATCAGTAACGCCGGACTCGGGACCGCGCGGGCTGCGGCCGCGGGTACCGGAGCGGTGGTCGGGCCGGTATCCGGAAGGTCCGTCACCACGACCACCTGCCCCGGTGCGGGCAGGCGTCCGCGCCGTACGAGGACACGGTCGCCCTCCCGGTAGGCCGGTTCCATGCTCGCACCGCGTACGGTGACCGCGACCAGGTGCCGCCCCAGCGCGAAGACGGTCAGGACAAGGCCGACCGCCAGCGCCGGTACGCCCCCCGCCAGGGCCCATGACGCCGTCCTCATGGCGCTGCCGCACCGGGCTGCACGCCCACCGGCGCGGTGTCCGTCAGATAGCCGGTCGCCTGCAGGGTGAACAGGCGGGCGTACTCGCCGTCCAGCGCCATCAGCGCGTCATGGCCGCCCTGTTCGGCGACGAGGCCGTCCTTGAGCACGACGATCCGGTCTGCGTCACGTACCGCGCTGAGCCGGTGGGAAATCAGCAGACTGGTCCGGTTGCCCCGGTGACCGCGCAAGGCGGCATGGATCTCGTACTCGGCCGCGGCGTCGAGCCCGGCCGAGGGCTCGTCCAGGATCATCAGGTCCCGCTGCTCACGCAGGAACGCGCGGGCCAGCGCCAGCCGCTGCCACTGTCCGCCCGAGAGCATCACCCCGCTCTGCGCCTCGTCCCCCTCGGCCTGCGTGAAGAAGATCCGCGACAGGAGGGTGCGGTAGCCGTCCGGCAGACTTGCCAGTTTCTCGTGGATGCCGGCCCGCTCGGCGGCGGTGCGGAGCCGCTCGTCGTGGTGGAGCGCGTCCAGATCGCCGAGGGCGATGTTCTCCGCCGCCGTCATGTCGTAGTGCATGTAGTCCTGGAACACCACGCCGAGGCGTTGACGGTACGCAGCGACGTCCGCCTCGCGCAGGTCCACCCCGTCCCACAGGATCGCTCCGCTGGTGGGGTCGTAGAACCGGCACAACAGCTTCACCAGAGTGGACTTCCCGGCTCCGTTGAGCCCGACGAGCGCCAGCGCCGTGCCGTGGGGGATGCGCAGGCTGACACCGCGGAGGATCCACGGGTGCGCGTCGGAGTATCGGAACCACACGTCGCGCAGTTCGATTCCGCCGCTCAGGGCGGGGAGGGGCCGTGGCGCCGACGCCAAGGGCAGATCGGGCCCGGCCGTGGTCACCTCCAGGTAGTGGTCGAGCATCAGCAGCGCCTGGTGTGTACGGGCGACCTCCACCGCGAGCGTGGCGAGCGCGCTCTGTACACCGGCCACCGCGGCCACGAACATGGTGACGTCACCGGCCGACAGAGCTCCGGACTGTGCCGTGCGCACCGCCCACAAGAGCCCGCAGCCGGAGACCAGCGCGGCCAGCAGCCCGAGCCCTGCCTGGGCGCGGACCTCCCGCCGGTCCACCGCTCGCTTGGCGGCGTCGGACGTGCGCCGCTCGGCCAGCATCCGCCCGCGCAGAAAGCCCCCGATGCCGAACAGCCGCACCTCCTTGGCGGCTTCCATGCTGGACAGCAGATCGTTGTAGAACAGCTCCCGCCGCTCGGCGGGGCCGATGTCCCACACCATCCGCGCCCGCCGTCGTGACAGCGCGATCTCCGCGAGCAGCACCGGCACTCCGGCCACCAGCACCAGCCCGGTCAGCACGGGGCTGAGCAGGAGCAGCGACCCGATGAATCCGGTGAGGGTGACGCCGGCCCGGACGATGCCCAGTGCTCCGGAGACGGTTTCGTTGGGGGTGCTTCCGGCGGTCTGCTGGGCCAGCCGCAGGCGGTCCAGGAAGCGGGGGTTCTCGAACCGTTCCAGTCCGACGAACCCGTCCACGGCGGTGAACAGCCGGTCCTGCATGAGCAGTCCCACCCGGCGGTCCAGCTCCGACCGCAGATACTGGCTGACCTGCGGCGCCGCCCCGGCCACGACGCCCACCGCGGCGAGGCAGAACCCCAGCCCGGTCAGCGTCCCGAGCGAGGCACCGGCGACCAGGTGGTCCAGCACCAGCTTGGTCAGCAGGGCCGTGGCGACCGGCAGCGCGCCGGTCGCCAGCGTCAGCAGCACAAAGGACACGAGGGTTCCGGGAGCGGCTCCGGCCGCGAGCGACCACGCCGTGGCGACCCGGGCCCCCAGGCCCCGGGTCGCCCTGCGTCCGCGTGGCGTGACGTCCGTGTCGCTCATCGCGCCGCGGTGACCGGTCGGTCCAGGTCGACGCGGTTCGCGGTGACCTGGATCCTGCCGTGGCCGTCCGGGGCCACCCGCAGCAGCGTCGGGAACGATCTCGCCCGGAACGCGGCGCTCAGCGGTTCGTCGGGCGCCTCCTCGACGACCACGCGGGCAACCGGGGACAGCTCGGCCACGAACGCGGCGGCCTCGGCGGGGTCGCCGACCACGGCAACCACCACCTGCTCGCGCCCGCCGGGCAGGGTCCGCGCGTAGTCCACGAACTTCGGCATCTTCTCCTTGCACGGCTGACAACCGGGCGAGAAGAACGCCACCAGTGTGTCCGCGGCCAGCATTTCGTGGGTCAGCGGTTCGCCGTCCACCGTGGACGTGGCGAACTCCCCCACTTCCTCACCCACGGCCATGTCGAGCGTATCGAACCGACTGCCCGGACCACTCACCCCGGACAGCAACTCGGAGTGTTCCCGCAGGCGCTTGATCACCCCCAGTGTGAGTACCAGGTCCAGCATGCACAGCGCTCCGACGAACACCACTGCCGCCATCAGGAAAGACATTCCCCAACTCCTCTTGATCCGTACGGCCCTTGCGGTGACGGGCCGGGCCTTGATCCGGTCAGTCGTGCGCGTGTTCCGGCCGGGCCGGCACCGACGGGCGGAACAGCGCTGCGACGTCTTCGAGCCTGGTCACCAGCGCCCCGACGACGGCACCGCCCGCCACCGCCACCGCCCAGTACGCCGGTGCGGTCCCGCCCGCACTGCCGCTGCTCAGCACTCCCCCCGCCGCGATCAGCGTCAGCACACCGTTGCGCAGCACGTGAAGCCGGCCCATCGGGGCGCCGGAGGCCCCGAAACAGCGGCACACCACACGCACTCTTCTGATGACCGTGAGCGTCGCGCCCGCGGTGAACGCCAGCAGGAGGCCGGCGGCGAGGGCGCACCCCACGACGCCCGCGGGCGCTGCCAACGGGCTTGCCAGCAGCAGCAGGAGCACCGCCACCTCGCCCCCCGCCACGAGCACGGCGCATACGCGCACCCAGCCGGCCGGCAGCACGTCCATGGCTGTCAGCGACTGCGCGAACCGGGAGAACGCGGCCCGGCTGCGGATCTTGCTCAGCGCCGCCACCCCGAAGACGGCGGCAAGGCAGGACGCGCAAGCTACGGCAAAAATTTCCACGGTACGGGTACCCCTCCGTGCGCCGGAGCCGGCCGGGCGGCACCGCAGTGCGCGACCCGGCCGGACAACGGCGATCTGTGAGAGCTGCGCCGTCAGAAACAGCCGCAGCGGATGAACGTATTCGTGCACTGGTCCTTCACCCACGTGTGGTTCCACCGCGCGCAGCCGGAACCCGGCCCGCCGGTGACGCACACGTAGCAGCCGGCCGCGGATGCCTCGGCCTTGGGCACGAACCGTTCGAGGAGCCTGCTCCCCATTGCCTCAATCTTCCGGTACACGTCCATACTCCCTACTCGTTGCCGGGCGCCGAATTGGCACCCCGAACGATGCTCGGGCGGCCTTGGACAAACCTTGTCCATCTCTTGAATGAGCTGGTCAGGAGGGCCTTTGGAGTTTGGCGCGCAGCCGGTCGAGGTCCGTGTCGTTGTGTCCTATGGCGTGCAGGAGGTCCGCTGCCCGCTGCCAGGCTTCGCGGGCCGCCGCGGTGTCACCGCCGGCTTCGTGGGTATCGCCGAGATGTTCGAGCGCCTCGGCCTGGTTGTACTGGTGGCCGAGTTCCTCGTTCAGGTGCAGGCTGCGCAGGAAGCAGTCGGCGGCCTGCCGGTGGTCGCCCAGGTGCTGGAGTGCGTATCCGAGGCTGTCCCAGGTGTTCGCCTCGCCACGGCGGTCGCCGAGATGCTGCTGGAGGGCGAGCGCCTGTCGGCAGAAGTCGGCCGCTTCCTCGTACTTGCCGAGCTGCGCGTGGTCCCAGCCGGCGGCGTTGAGGGCCCTGGCCCGGCCGGTCTCGTGGTCCGCGGCGTCGAAGCGGTCGAGTGCGAGCAGATCGTGTTCCAGGGCCCGGTGCTGATCGCCCCGACGCTCCCACAGCCAGCCGACGTTGAGATGGGTGTGAGCCTCCCCGACCACGTCTCCGAGTGCCTGGTACAGGGCGAGGGCCTGTTTCAGGTGGGCGTGCGCGGCGTCGAACTGACTGGTTTCGCAGCAGGTGTTGCCCAGTTCGCGGTGAACGCGTGCCTGGTACTCGCGGTCTGCGAGGGCGTTCGCCGCTTCCAGCCCGGCGTACTGCGTCGTGGTGAGGTCGTCCCAGAGGCCCCGTCGCCCCAGGAACGTGGTGAGGACGGAGGCCAGTTGCCAGGTCTGGGCGTGCAGTTCGGCGTGGAGGGCGTGTTCCACGAGGGAGGTCAGCACGGCGCGTTCACTGGAGAACCACGCCAGGGCGGCCCGGTGGTCGGCCGGCTGGACGGGCGCCGCGCCCGGCAGGCTCGGCGTCAGAGGAATCGGCTCCCCGTGAGGGGACAGGAGCCGGTCGGCGGCGTGGGCGGTGTGCAGATAGTGGTCGACCAGGCGCTCGAACGCGCGGCGGCTCGTCGGGTCCGACGCGGCCAGTTCCGCGGCGTAGGCGCTCAGCAGGTCGTGCATCGTGTAGCGGCCCGGTCTGTGGGCGGTCACCAGGTGCGAGCGGACAAGTTCGGTCAGGGCCCGGCTGACCTGGCGGGGCTCGGACCCGGCCAGGGCGGCTGCCGCCTCCAGGCCGATGTCGGGGCCCGCGTGCAGGCCGAGCAGGGGGAAGAGCCGCTGTGCGGGTTCACTGAGCGCGCCGTAGGACGAGGCGAAGACGGCCCGCAGGTCGGCGGAGTCGTCTCCCGCGTCGAGGGTGTCGAGGGTGCCGCCCGCCCCGTGCAGATCGCGTATGAGCACCTGGAGCGGGAACGTCGGGTGGGCGGCGGCCCGGGCGGCGATGATGCTGATGGCCAGCGGCAGCCCGCCGCACAGCTGGAGAAGGCCGGCGGCCGCGGCGGGTTCCTCCCGCACCCGCTTCCGGCCGAGACGACGGGTGAGCAGCGACGCGGCGTCGGCGGCGGACAGCGGGCCGAGCGTGAGCAGGCGGGCGCCGTGCGCGGTGACCAGGCCGGCCAGTTGGTGGCGACTGGTGACAATGACGACGCATGTGGGGCTGCCGGGTAGCAGGGGCATGACCTGTTCGGCGTCGCGTGCGTTGTCCAGGATCACGAGGATGCGGCGTCCCTGGATCAGGCTGCGATAGAGCCCCACCTGGGCGTTCAGTCCGGTGGGAACGGATCCCTCGGGCGCGCCCAGGCTGTCGAGCAGCTCGCGCAGCGCCGAGGCGGCGGTCGTCGGCGACCCCGAGGGTTCGAAGCCGCGCAGATTCAGGTAGAGCTGTCCGTCGGGGAACCGGTCCAGCCGCTGATGCGCCCAGTGCAGGGCGAGGCAGGTCTTGCCGATCCCGCCGGATCCGCCGATGCACGCGATCGCCACCGTACCGCCGCGGCAGGACGGCGGTTCCAGGAGCCGGTCGAGCTCCGCCATGGCGCGCCCCCTACCGGTGAACACGGGAGGGGGCGGCGGTAATTGACGCGGCACCGGGAACGGGCGGGCCGCGGGGGCCGCCGGCGATCCGTCGGCGCTGTCACCGGAACCGGAGCCGGCGGTGGGGTGCCCGAGGGGCCCGGCCGGTCTGTCGGCGTCCAGGTTCGGCGCGCCCACGAGGATGTCCTGGTGCAGTTGCTGGAGCGAGGGGCCCGGGGCGAGGCCGAGCTCCGATTCCAGGAGCCGCCTGATGCCCCGGTAGATCTCCAGCGCTTGCGGGGTGCGGCCCTGCCGGTGCAGGGCGAGCATCAGTTGTGCGGCGATCCGCTCGTCAAGGGAGTGCGCCTGGGCCCGAAGGCGAAGGGGGGCCAGGAGCTCGGATTCCCGGCCCTGCCGCAGCAGCAGGTCGTTGAGGTCCAGTTCGGCGCCCAGGCGCTCCCCTTCGAGGGTGTCGCGCAGCGCGTTGAACCACGGGGTGTCCGGTTCGGTCGGCGCGTCGCTGGGCCACAGCCGCAGCGCCTCGGTGAGCAGCCGTGCGGCGCAGGTCTCGTCCCCGGCGGAACGGGCCCGTGCGACCAGGTCGCGGAAGCGGTGCAGGTCCACCGTCCGAGGATCCACCTCGCACACATAGCCGTTCGGGTGGCGGCTGATCGACACCCCGAGTTCCTCGATGACGCGACGCAGCCGTGACACATAGCTGTAGAGCGTCGTCGCGGCACGCTGCGGCGGGCATTCGCCCCACAGCCGGTCGATCAACCGCTCGACGGAGACAGGGCGGTTCGCGTCAACGAGGAGAGCCGCGAGCACCTGGCGCTGGCGCAGGTGCCCCAGATCCACCTCCCGACCGTCCACCTGCGCACCGATCGTGTGGAGCAAGCAGATCTCGACGGCCACCCTGCACCCCTTCCCCCTGTGCGCCAGTCTTCGGGGAACCAGCACGGGAATCAAGGGATATCCGGGACATTTTCCCGTCCGCCCTCGTCCGTGAGACCAGCGCACCGGTGCAGGCCGGATGCGGCAATCAGCGCCTCCAAGAGCGGTCAGTGCAGTAATCGTCGTAGCTCAGGGTGGAGTTCATGCCGTCACGGTAGAGGCCGCCACCGACGATGAGCCGTCACCACGTGCGGTGGGCCGTCTCCAGGCGGAAGCGCAGCCGGCAGATGACCGCGTCCGTGTCCCGTCGGACCGCGTGGGCGACGACCGCGCCGCGCTGGTTCTGGAGCAGCCGCTGCCAGAGGTGGGCGGGTTCGGCCTCCGGGATGAGGACGGTGATGCGGGTGGCGGGGTGGCGAGCGGTCAGAGCGGTGACGTACGCGGCGATCGGGCGCCCTATGGAGCGGGTGGCCGAAGGCAGTTCGAGGAGTTCCACGCCGGGGTTCCACAGTTCCCAGTCACGGCGCAGGGCCTCGGCGGCCGCGCGGTCCTCGGGAGCGCCGTACGTCACGGTGACCGCCACCACCTCGTTGCCCAGGGACACCGCCGCGTTCAGGGCCTCGCAGGTCAGCTGGGAGAGATGGGACACGGGCACGATGACGAGGGAGCGGGCGCGGCGCGGGGGTTCGGGGATGCGGCCCAGCCCCAGGCGCTCGCCGATCCGGGCGTACGCGCGGTGCACGGCCTCGAAGGCGAGGACGAGGAGCGGCAGGGCGATGACGATGAGCCAGGCACCCTCGGTGAACTTCGTCGCCGTCACGACGACGGCCGCGACACCGGTGAGCAGGGCGCCGAACCCGTTCAGCAGCATCCTGCCACGCCGGCCCGGGGAGCGATCGAGGTGCCAGTGGCGGACCATGCCGATCTGGCAGATGGTGAAGCCGACGAAGACGCCGATGGCGAAGAGCGGGACGAGGGTGTTGACGTCACCGCCGGAGAAGACGAGGAGCAGGGCGGCAACAGCGGCGAGGGCGAGCACGCCGTGCCGGTGGACCTGGCGGTCCGCCTTCAACCCGAAGACGTGCGGAAGGTAGTTGTCCCGGGCGAGCAGGCCCATCAGGACGGGCAGACCGCCGAAGGAGGTGTTGGCGGCGAGGGCCAGCAGCACCATGGTGGCGAACTGCACCACGTAGAAGGCCCAGTTGTGGCCGAGTGAGGCGTCCGCGAGCTGGGCGAGGACGGTGACGCCCTCGACCGGCTGGAGGTGGAAACGGCCGATGAGGACGGACAGACCGATCAGCATCACGCCGAGCAAGGCGCCGAGCGCGACTTCGGTGCGCTGGGCGCGCTTGGCGGCCGGGGCCCGGAAGGACGGCACCGCGTTGGCGACCGCTTCGACACCGGTCAGCGCCGAGCAGCCGGACGCGAACGCCTTGAGCAGGAGCAGGGCGCCGACAGACGTGGCGTTGTGGGCGAGCGCGGAGGCATGGCCGTCGGCGGTGACGGTGGAGGCCGGGGCGTCCCGGAAGAGGCCGACGACGACCATCGTCAGGATGGCGCCGATGAAGACCGCGGTGGGCACGAGGAACGCCTTCGCGGAGTCGACGATGCCACGCAGATTGACGGCCGTGATGAGGAGCAGGACCGCCAGGCAGATGGCCACCCGGTCGTCGTAGAGGGCGGGGAACGCCGAGGTCAGAGCCGCTACGCCGGCCGTCACCGAGACGGCGACATTGAGCACGTAGTCGAGGATGAGGGAGGCGGCGGCGACCAGGGCGGTGCGGCGGCCGAGATGGGTCTTGGCAACCGCGTACGAGCCGCCGCCATGGGGGAACGCGGCGATCACATGGCGGTACGAGGCGACCAGTACGGCGAGCAGCGCGGCGATGGCCAGCGTGACCGGGAGCGTGAAGCCGAGGCCGTAGCCGCCCGCCGCGGCCAGGACCAGCACGATCGACTCGGGGCCGTAGGCGACGGACGCCATGGCGTCGAGGGAGAGGGCGGCCAGACCCTGGAGGGCGGTGAGCCGGTGGCGGGCGTCCGGCTCGGGGGCACCGGCGCTCGCGGGGCCGTTGGCCGGGGCGCCGGAGGCGGCTTCGCCGGAGCCGCTGCCCGGCCGGGTGGTGAGGGCGCCGGTGGCGGTATCCGGCGGTTCCTCGGGCCGGCCATCGGGCTGGGACACCATCGACATCGTTCGTCGTACCTCCGTGCGGCACTGTGCTGGACCAGCCCAGCGTGCGCGACGCGACGGCCGCCGGCCGCGGGCCTTGGCGGGCCTTTGGCGGGGGAAGGGGTGTTCTTCACGAGTTCTTGACGGGGACGGGTTCCTGACGGGGGGCCTTGCCGTACTGCGCCTGCGTGCGTTTCTGCGTCCGTCCCTGCGTACGTCGCTTCCTGGAGTTCCTGGGTCAGGAAAGCGTCAACATCGTCGGGCTCAACCACGATCTTGCCGGGCCGATGTGACCATGGAACCCCACCTATGCCGCTCGGCACCCGAGGTCCCCCTCGCAGCACCAGGCGTCGTGGGGCTGTGCAGGACCGGCGAGGGAGGGGCTTTCGGTGGCGCCGAGGGTTGTCGCAGCCGATACGCCAGGCGTACGGCCAGGAAAGCTCAAGGTGTTCCTCGGGGCAGCACCGGGGGTCGGCAAGACCTACCGGATGCTGGACGAGGGGCGGCGCCGTGCCCGTCGCGGCACGGATGTGGTGGTGGCGTACGCCGAGTGCCATGCCCGGCCGCACACCGAGGAGAAGCTCGAAGGGCTGGAGATACTGCCCCGGACGTACCGCGAGTACCGGGGAAGCACCTTCAGCGAGATGGATCTCGACCGCGTCCTCGACCGCCACCCCGAGGTCGCACTCGTCGACGAGCTGCCCCACACCAACGTTCCCGGCGGCCGCAACGCCAAGCGGTGGCAGGACATCGAAGAGCTGCTAGCCGCGGGGATCGACGTCGTGACCACCGTCAACGTCCAGCATCTTGAGTCGCTCAACGACGTCGTGGAGAAGATCACCGGCGTGCCGCAGCGGGAGACCGTTCCCGACGAAATCGTCCGCCGCGCCCACCAGATCGAACTGGTCGACATGCCCGCCGAGGCGCTGCGCCGACGCATGGCCCACGGCAACGTCTATAAACCCGAGAAGGTCGATGCCGCGCTCGCGCACTACTTCCGCGTCGGCAACCTGACGGCCCTGCGGGAACTCGCGCTCCTGTGGGTCGCCGGACGGGTGGACGAAACCCTGCAGAAGTACCGGTCCGAGCACGGCATCGGCACGGTCTGGGAGACCCGCGAACGCGTCGTGGTGGCGCTCACCGGCGGCCCGGAGGGCGAAACGCTGATCCGCCGGGCCGAACGGATCGCCGACCGCCCCCGAGCTCTCAACTCTGTTCAAGCAGGGGGGACCCCCCTCTCCGGCGGCGATCTGCTGGCCGTGCATGTCGCCCGCAGTGACGGCCTTGCCGACGCCTCCCCCGCCGCGCTGGCGAAACAACGCGAACTGGTCGAGAGTCTTGGCGGCAGCTACCACTCCGTCGTCGGCGACCATGTGCCCACCGCGCTGCTGGACTTCGCACGCGCCGAGAACGCCACCCAGCTCGTCCTGGGCACCAGCCGCCGCAGCTGGCTGTCCCGTCTGCTGGCGCCGCGCGGTATCGGCGAGGACACGGTCGAGCTCTCCGGCGACATCGACGTCCACATGGTCACCCACGAACGAGCCGGCCGAGGACGCCGATTGCCCGTACCCGGCCGACAGCTGCCGCACGCGCGCCGCGTCGCGGGACCCGTGGCCGGCCTCGTCCTCCCCCTCCTGCTGACCGTCGTCCTCGCCAACACCCGCGGCACGCTCAACCTGACCAGCGAGGCGCTGCTCTTCCTGGTCACCGTCATCGGCGTGGCCTGCCTCGGCGGCGTGGTCTCCGCACTGCTCGCCTCGCTCACCGCCTCCCTCCTGCTGAACTACTACTTCATCCCGCCGAGCGGCCAATTCACCATCACCGAGCCCAACAACGCGCTCGCCCTTGCCGTCTTCGTGGTGGTCGCCGTCACGGTCGCCGCCATCGTCGACCGCTCGCTGCGACTGGCACGTCGCGCGGCGAGCGCCACCGCGGAGGCGGAGACCCTCTCCTCCATGGCCGGGAACATCCTGCGCGGTGACCAAGCGGTATCGATGCTTCTGGAGCACACCCGTGAGACCTTCGGCATGGAGTCGGCCGAACTCGTCCCGCGTTCGGACCAGGAGACCGAAGCGGTTGACGGCTCCGACGGACTCGTGAAGGTGCCGGCCGGGCCGGACCGCGTGCTCGTCCTACGAGGCCGCCGCCTTCCTGCGTCCGAACACCGGGTGCTGACCGCCTTCGCGGCGCACCTCGCCGCTGCACTGGACCACGCCCGCCTCACGGAGGCCGCGGCCGAGGTGGAACCCGTGAAGGCGGCGGACCGGATGCGTACGGCGCTGCTCGCCGCGGTCAGCCACGACCTGCGCACGCCACTGGCCGGCGGGCGCGCCGCCATCAGCTCGCTGCGCAGCACGGACGTGGACTTCTCCGCAGAGGAACGAGACGAGCTGCTGGCGACGGCCGACGAGTCGCTCGCCAAGCTCAACCGCCTGGTGGACAACCTCCTCGACATGAGCCGTCTCCGGGCCGGCGCCCTGACCTTGCACCTTCAGCCCACGGCGTTCGCGGACGTCCTCCCCCTGGCACTCGACACCCTCTCCGCGACGTCGGTGCCGATCGAGACCCAGGGGCTGGCGGAGAGCTGCGACGTGCTCGCGGATCCGCCGCTGCTGGAGCGCGTCATCGCCAACCTGGTGATCAACGCCGTACGGCACTCTCCCGAACACCAGCGGGTGCTGATCAGCGCCAGCGCCCTCGGCTCGCGAGTCGAGCTGAGGGTCATCGACCGGGGACCGGGCCTGCGTCCGGAGGACCGGGACCGGATCTTCGTCCCCTTCCAGCGCCTGGGCGACAACGACAACACCACCGGCCTGGGACTCGGGCTCGCGCTCTCCCGGGGCCTGGCCGAGGCAATGGGCGGCACCCTCACCCCCGAGGACACGCCCGGAGGCGGGCTGACCATGGTCCTCTCCTTGCGGGCCGCTGCCGCGGAGGAGCCCGCTGGGCTCACGTAGACCGGGCGGGCGTGGTCATGACCGGGAACGCCTGGGTCTGGTGCGCGCGTTCATCGCCGGGGGCGTCTTGGTCATGCTGCTCTCACTGACCCTGCCGGCTGTTGCGGTGGCGAGCCGATGAGCAAGGACCCTCCACGCCCGGACCATCGCGTCAACCGATCCACGCCTGCCCTCGTCGCAACGGCAGCTCATCAGGGGTACGTCAAGAGCGGCGCGGTTCTCTTGAAGCCGCGTGCGGCGCGGCATTTGATGGGTGATGTGAACAACGCCTGGCTCCTTCTCGACCGTCCGCCGTCATGGCGAAGCCGTGCCATGTCACGGTCGGCGGCTCCGTGTCGTGCGCCGCGCTGCCCGGAGACGTCCGCCTCCCACTGAGACGTTTCCTGCATCCCTACGGGGCGCCGCGACCTGATCGCGGCGCCCTCTTTCTTGTACCCGCACGCCTCAGCCCTCGACGGGCCCGCTTGGTGTGCCCATCCCCCATCCCTTTGTCGCTCTTCCCGGAATGGATCATGTCCGTCTTCGACCTTTCCTCCCGTACCGTCCTGGTCACCGGCGCCACCTCCGGCATCGGCTTCGAGACCGCCCGCCAGCTCGCCGAGCGCGGCGCCACGGTCCTCGTGCACGGCCGCACCGCCGAGGACGCACAGGCCGCCACCGAGGACCGCACCGTCAAGCGCCTCACCAAACTCGCCGACCAGCTGGTCGGCCACCACGCCTGAAGAACCCCATCGCCTGAAGCAGGACAAGCAACCTCCCGAGACCGAAAGGCCCGTACGCCCGTGTCCAAGCGCGCCCGCAAGAAGAAGGCCCGCTGCAAGAGAAAGGCCAACCACGGCAGCAAGGCCGGACAGAGCTGAATCAGCACGCGCCGGGGTGGCCCTACCCGGGCTACCCCGTGACCGCCACAAGGAGCCTCCGTGATCGAACTGTCCCCCGACCAACTCCCCGCCCTCTCCCGCTGGTTCGCGGCCGCTCCCCCAGCGGCAACAGCGCTGGCCGAACATGCCCTGGTCTCGGGAGCCGGTCGCTGGTGGGCCGACCGCGCCATCGACCCTCGTGCCATAGCCGTGGCCTGCGCCGATCACCTACTGCTCCGCGGCGAACCAACTGCGCTGGCTCCGACCGCGCTCGCCGCTTTCGCCGCGCACTACGTGCAGGCCCCTGCCCGCTTCCTGCCCCTGCTCGGCAGCGCCTTCGATCTGCTCGTGCCCTGGGAGCGCATGGCGTACGTCCGCCGCGTCCCCGCCGTGTCGCCTCCACGCCCGCCCCGCGGTGTGACGGTGCGTCGGCTGACACCCGAGGACGCTCCGGCGCTCGCCGCGCTGGACACTGAAGCGGCCTGGATTCACGCCAGTTGGGGCGGCCCGTCAGGTCTTGCCGCGTCCGGACACGGCTGGGCAGCCTTCGAGAAGGCGCGCGTTCTCGCCGTAGCCTGTACGTACTTCCGTGGCAGCAGATACGAGGACGTCGCCTGCGTGACCGTTCCCGATCACCGCCGCCAGCGCCTCGCCCTGGCCTGGCCTGCGTCACCGCCCTGTGCCAGGACATCGCCGCCCGCGGCCACACCCCGACCTGGACCTGCTCCCGCGACAACCGCCCCAGCCGGCTCCTCGCCTGGACCGCCGGCTTCCGCCTGGAGCACGAGTACGTCCACTACGTCACCGGACAACCTGCGCGCCGCGTTGCCGGGCTCATCGCCTGAACACCACCCGAAAACGAGGAGCCATCATGAAGCCGCACCGCACCCCCCTCGCCTCGGTGAAGATCCTCAACGGCTCCCACGAGCTGTCCGTCCACAAACTGAAACACCGCGACGACTCCTTCACCCTCCACTACACCATCGCCCCACCCTTGCCGGACGCAGCACACGACACCCCCGTACTCCTGACCCTTGAGGCCATGGACGATATCGGCAACGAGTACTTCGACCGGGGCGGCGCCTACGGAGCCGCCGACGACGGCACGCACACCAACGGCAGCATCTCCGCACAGCCCGCCCTGGCGGCTGGGGCACATGAGATCCGCATACGGCTCACCTTCCTCCGCGAGAGCGAGGAGCACCCGTGCCACCTGAGGCTGCGCACGTCGGGCACGTAAGGACTCTGGCAGTAACCCGACAACACCCGGTAGGTTTCCTTGCGGAGTGCCGGGAAGTCTGGTCGGCGGCGGTTCAGCTATAGCCGAAGCCATCGAGAGACGAGTACGTGACCGACCTTACTGCCCTCCTCCTTCTCGTCGTGTTCGCCACTTTGGTGGCCACGGGCGCCCGCCACTGGCGCATTCCCGCCCCCTCGCTGCTCGTCGTCGGCGGCGTACTCATCGGGCTGCTGCCCTGGATTCCGGACGTCCAGGTGGCTCCCGAAGTGATCAGTGTGGTCGTGCTGCCACCGCTGCTGTACGCGTCCGCCGAGGAGATCCCGTGGCGCGAACTGCGCGTGGTGTGGCGGCCGGTGACCGTCCTCGCGTTCGGCCTGGTGCTGGCCACCGCAGCAGCCGTGGGCGCCGTGGCGTCCGCGGTCACCCCGCTCAACACCACCATGGCGTTCGTCCTGGGCGCGGTGCTGGCCAGCACCGACCCGGTCGCGGTGACAGCCCTCGGACGCAAGATCGCGCTGCCGCCCCGCATTCAGGTGCTCGTCCAGTCCGAAAGCCTCTTCAACGACGCCACCAGCCTGGTGCTCTTCAAAGTCGCGGTGGGCACCGCCATAGCCGCACATGCGGTCACCCTGCCCGCGGCCGGCGGCCAGTTCCTGGTGCTCGGCGGTGGCGGGGCGCTGGTCGGTGGTGCCGTCGCGGGTGCGGTGGCCCTGATCCGGCGGCGGACCGAGGACCCGGTCCTGGAAACGGTGATCGCCCTGGTCACACCGTACGCCGCCTACATACTCGCCGAGGACCTGCACACCTCCGGCGTCACCGCGGTCGTGGTCGCGGGGGTGGTGCTCGGCAGCACCGGCCACAAGCTCACCAACGCCACCATCCGGCTCCAGGTGCACGCCGTCTACGGCACCGTGGTCTTCCTCCTGGAGAGCGTCGTCTTCGCCCTCATCGGCCTCGAACTGCCCGCGCTCGTACGCCAGTTGACCGCGGACGAACACAGCTGGCCGCTCGGTGTGCTCGCGGTGGCCGCCACCGTGATCGCCGTACGGCTCCTCGGGGTCCTCCCCCTCTCCGCCGTCATGCAGCGCCGCCGCGGCAACGGCACGGTCACCTGGCGCATCCCCGCGGTGGTCTCCTGGGCCGGCACCCGGGGCGTGATGCCGCTGGCCGCCGCCCTGTCCATCCCCCTGACCGCCGACAACGGCAGCCCACTGCCGCACCGCCCACTGATCCTCGTCCTCACCACCGGCGTCGTCGTCTTCACCCTCGTTCTGCAGGGCTTCACCCTGGCCCCGGTCGTCCGCTGGTCCAAGATCGCACTGGAACCGGAGCACACCGCCCGCGAAGAAGCCCGCGCCCGCGCCGGCCTCGCCAAGGCCGGGCTGGACTGCCTTGACGAACTCGAAGCCGCCGAAGCCGCGCCCGCCACCCTCATCAACCAGCTACGCCGCGGCCTGCTGGCCCGCCTCGACCAGGCCGACGCCGACCAGGACGACGACACCGCCCCGTCCTCCTCGGCCTCCGCCACCGACTACCGGGAATTACGCCGCACCGTGATAGCCGCCGAAACCGCAAAACTCCAACGCCTCTACGCGGACAACCACATCAGCGACATCACCCGACGCCGACTGCAACGCAGACTGGACCTCGAAGACGCCGGACTCGGCGAGGAGTGAGACGCGTAACGCCCTGTTGCCTCGCGCAAGTCGAGTGACCTTCTGAGCGCCGCCCCGTCCCCGAGCAGGGCGGCCGGTCAAGCGCCGACAGACGCGACGATCGGACTACGGGGCTGGCCGGGCCCAAGAACGACCTCAGAACCTGTCCGGGAACTTGACCACGACCACAAGAAGCCCGACCAGCGCCGCCGCCACCAGCAACCCCACGACGCGCTCCACGCTCACGACACCACCACCGACATCATCGCTCCGCACATCCCGGACCTCCTTGATTCTCCGCGCACCCCCGACCGACTCCACCGTGTCGGGCGAAGCGATGCCATACGGACAACGAGACCGCTTCCCTAACGGAATTCGAACGGTGCAAGCACTCGACTGGAGCACGGCCGTGCCTCGGCGATCCGTTTATGGACGGTCGTCCAGGACTCGCATGCGCCTTTCGGCAAGCTTCCGCATGTCAGTCAGTCTTCGGTGACTACGACCGGACATTGACCTTGCGGCGGAGTCGCCGGAAGCCGAGAAGAACCAGCACCAAGTAAGCCCAGTGATCAAGGTTCGACATCGACCTCACATGGCCGGGACCACCGTCAACAGTGCTCACCCCACCGACCTGACCGGCCGCTGGCCGCCCCGCCCTGTGCCGCCAGTACTCCCGGCGCGGGACCGGCAGCGCCCCGTGGGCGTGCCCGGCGGGTCTTCGCGGCAGAGGAGCCCAGCCCCTCCACCGCTGTGCTGCTCAGGCACCGCCCCGCCGGGAACCTACTGGAGGAAACCGTCTACCAGATCGGCGTCGACGGAGGTGACCCCGGTGGTCGTGAGGCCCGACGCGCTGCCGGGCAGGCGGAGCGATCCGCCCGTACCGGCGACAAACAGGTCGGCGAAGCCGTCGCCGTCGGTGTCGCGCAGGCGAACCGTCGCGCCGAACGAGTCGTCGGTGTCAGGAGATCCGGGGACGCCCGGGCTGGAACGGGTGAAGAACTGGGATCCGCTTCCGGAGAGCCCGCCGGCGCGGCCGCGGAGAACGTGGACGGCGCCCGCGTACTCCTTGTCGCCGAGCTTCTCCCCGTACGCGCCGATCGCGAGGTCCGCGTAGCCGTCGTGATTGATGTCGCCCGCGGAGATCGAGGCGCCGAACGAGTCCTCCGGCTCGGGGGTACCGGCGATCCCGGCGGTGGCCTGGGTGATGCGGGTGGCAGTCGTGGGGCCCTGGGCGCCGCCACGCCAGACGGTCACGGCGCCTCTGCGCTTCGCGTCGTCGGGGTTTCCGATGGCGATGTCGCCATAGCCGTCCTTGTCGAAATCGGCGATCAGGCCGTCTCCGACGTGGGAGTCGTGCGAGTTGACGCTCAGCGCCGTGCCGGACGTGAAGTTCGCGCCGCCCTTGAGGAACCACGCATTGGCCTCGGTGCGCGACTCAGGGAAAGCCGCAACGCCGAGGATTACCAGGTCGGTTGCCCTGTCCTTGGTGACCTGGCCCGCGATCAGATGCGCGGCGCGGTGGTTGCTCCGGTCGGGGTGTGCGACCGGGCCGGATATTCCCGTACGGGAGAACGTGCCCTGGTAGACGTACGTCTCCCCGGCGTTGATCACGGCGAGTTCGGGCCTGCCGTCGCCGTTGAAGTCCCCGGCGGCCAGGTCGTCACCGAAGTAGCCGTACGGCTGCGGGGTCGCCTTGCCAGGCAGGGACGTGCCGCCGGACAGGCCCTTCTTGGACCCCCACAGGATGGTGACGGCGCCCTGGTCCTCGCGTCCGTTCACGTCCTCGCCGCGCGCGGAGACCGCGAGGTCCCCGTAGCCGTCGCGGTTGAAGTCCCCGGCGGCGCGCATCTCGCCGAAAATGTCGTCCGGTTCGTCGGCGCCCGGGACACCGGGGCTGTCCTGGTCGATGGTCTGGGAGGCAGTGCCGGGGCCGTGCGCGGTGCCGAAGACGACGTGCACGGCGCCGCCGTCGGTGGACCGGGAAGCGGACGCGTAATCGCGGTATCCGTCACCGTTGAAGTCGTCCGCGGAGGCGGCGGGGGGGGCAGCCGTCGCCGCGCCCACCGGGAGGCAGAGCAGCCCGCAGGTGAGCGAAGCGACGGTGGTCGTGGCGAGGGCGAGGCGAAGATTCTGGCGCATGGATGTGTGGGGTCTCCGATCATGTGCGGCCCGCCGGGCGGCCCGCGTAGGCCTGTCGCGGTGCTTTCCTCGGCATCCGCGGTACGGGGAAGACCACTTGAGTGGAGTGACGGTTGTACCCGAGGCCGGATTTCGGTACCCGGCACGGCCGTTGTACCGCTTGGGCCCGGCTGCGGGACGGGCCCGATTCCGGTGTGCGCGGCGCGTAACCCGTTCATCTGCGACCACTCCTCGCCCTGGTCGCTGATCTGGTCCGCCGCTGGGAAGGCTGAGCGTCGGCTGCGCTTTCCGGGCCGGCTGGCCTACGGGAACGACGGGAGGTGTAGGCGAGTTGGAGATCGCCGCGACACCGTGCCGCAGCCTTCAGGCACGCAAAATCCGGTCTCACGAGCCGTGACCGCGCAGGTGGACCACACCGTGCACGACAGCCTCGTCGGCCTGCACCAGTTGAGACGGCCAACCCAGCGAAGCTGTGTGGTCACAGCACCAGGCGGCGGGATTTCGTGTCGGCAGTGCCCGAAGGGGAGGTGTGCGCTGGGCAGTTGAGGGGTGGGCGTAGCGTCTGTGCCGACCGGCAGTGAAGCGTGCCGGTCCGTACAGAGCATGGGGGTTCGGGATGGTTCGGCTTTCTCGTCGGTCGCGTGTCGCGGTGGGTGTGGCCGCCGCCGGGATCGTGGTCGCCGGCGCGATGGTGATACGTGAGGTGAACTCGCCCACGTTCGGCGTCGAGCCCGCGGCGAAGGGCGGTGCGCCGGAGTGCACGCGGATCGCGAAGGACTACCCGGACCGCCTCAACGGGCAGGAGCGGGATCACACCGATCTGCCGGGGGTTGCTGCTTGGGGTGGTGGGGCGGTGGTGCTCCGCTGTGGGCTGACTCCGCCCCGCCCGACGACTGATGCGTGTGTCAATGTCGACGACGTGGACTGGGTGCTGCGGGAAGCCAAGTCGCAGGACGGACGGAAGCTGCTCATCACGTACGGGCGCCACCCAGCGGTAGAGGCCACCATCTCTGGCCAGGGCTCCGGGATCGACGTGCTCCTCGTGGAGTTGAGCAAGACCGTGAAGCCGATCCGGCAGCACGAGCACTGCCTCTGAAACCTGCGCCTCAAACGGGGGGGTTGGAACGGGGGGTTGGGGCGATGTGGACAAGGTCTTGTGAGAGTCATCAGGTCGTGTCGGCGGAGGTGCGGGGTGCGGGGTACGACCTGCGCTGACGCATCGTTCCGGCCGGTATGGGGCGAAGCGGGGCGGGGCGGGCATCGCCGGTGGTCGGCGGACGGCACGCGGGAGAGCATCCTGCGAGCCGTCCGGGCCGGCGCTGGCGCGGAGGGCGCCTGTCGCGGCCTGAGGCGGTGGGCCCTTCCGGCCCGTGCGTCAGTTATTGCCCGTGGGCCCGGCCGGGCGGAGTGCATCTGCTCGGCCGGGCCAGTCGATTGACTCGTCCGTGTACGTCCCGATTCGTAGCTGCTCAGGACACCTTGCGGATCCTTTCGGCGTTCGGTAGCCGCGGGTCCGCGCCGCGCAGCGCGCATCTTGACTGCACTCGGCTACCCGTCGTGGGGCGCGCACGACGCGCCGATTCGACCCCCGGCCCTCCCTGTCGTGCCGTTTCACGCAGGATGCCCGGCCGGGGCCGCGGGCGGCAGCCCGCCGTTACCGCGCCCAGGGCAGAACGCGGGTGCCCTCGGCGCCGGGGACCGAGGCGAGGCCGTCGCAACGCATCGCGACGTGTGCCTGGGCCGCCTGGGGGGCGTGGGCCTGGCGGACCAGGTCCGGCGGGAGGATCACGGTCCGGCCGGCCGAGATCTTCTCGGTGCGGCCGGCGCAGGTGATTTCCAGGGTGCCGGCGGTGACCGTCCATACCTGTTCGCGGCTGATGGCGTGTTCGGGGCCGGTGGAGCCGGCTTCCATCGCGACCGTCCAGGTGCTGAGTTCGGCGCTTCCCCGGCTGGGGGTGGCGAGGGCGGTCATGGTCGCGTTGGGGGAGGCGGTGACGTTCTCGGGCGAAGGGGTGATCACGTGCACGGGGCGTCCTCGTCTTCCGTGGAGCGGGTGGGGGTGGTCCATTCGACGAGCTGGATGACGACTCCGTTGGGGTCGGTCATCTGGAAGAGACGCTCGCCCCAGGGCTCTTCACGCAGGGGCATGGTGATGGGGGCACCTTCGCCACGCAGACGCGCTTCTTCCGCTTCGAGGTCGGTGACCGTCAGCGCCAGGATCAGGCCGGCCGCCTGCTGGTCGCGTTGCTCGTCCGGGAGGATCTCGATGCCCCGGCGGAGCAGAACGATGTCGACGGCGGCGTCGTCACGGGTCAGGGAGGCGAAGCCGTCGTCGGCCATGGCCACCTGGTAGCCGAGGTGGGTGGTGAGGAAGTCGCGGGAGGCGTCCACGTCGGCGACGGTCAGAGAAAGGGTGGAGACAGAGACGTTCACGGCGGCTCCTCGGCAGGTGTGTGGCGGGCTGATCGGTTGTCAGTAGGTGCGGCGCGGCGCGTGGTACTGAGTGCGGATGGGTGCCTTGCGACGGCCGGTGCGGGGCAGGTCGCGGATCGGGCGCTGGCCGGTCGGGGCCGGACCGGCGCCCTGGGCGGCGGCGAGCTCCGTGGTGTTGAGCCCCGTGGTGTTGAGCTTTCGCATATACGACTCTTCCCTTGAGGCGAACTTTGCTACGGACGTAACTTTACGTGCAGCGCACCGCGTGCGTCAAGGGTAATTTTGCTACGGGTGTAATATTCCCTCATGGGTATCGACACGTTGGGACTCCGCGAGTCCAAGAAGCAGGAGACCAGGCAGCTGATCTCCGACCACGCCACCCGGCTCTTCATGGAGCAGGGCTTCGAGCAGACGACCATCACCGAGATCGCCACCGCGGCCCGGGTCGCCAAGAAGACGGTCACCAACTACTTCCCGCGCAAGGAGGACCTGGCCCTCGATCACCACGAGGAGTTCACCGCGAGCCTGGCCCGCGCGGTCACCGATCGGGCCGCCGGTGAGTCGGCGCTCACCGCGCTGCGGCGGGAGTTCAACACCGCCCTTGAGGAGCGCAACCCCGTCGCGGGCTTCGCCGGCCCCGAGTTCGCCCGCATGATCGCCGACAGCCCCACCCTCACCGCCCGCCTGCGCGACCTCCACGACCAACGAGAAGAAGCCCTCGCCGTGGCACTCGCCGACGCCGCTCCCCCCGCAACCCCGGCCATCGCCCCCCGAGCCGCCGCGGCTCTCCTCGCCGCCGCCCACCGCCTGCTGTTCCGGCGCATCCAGGAACTCACGCTCGCCGGGCACCCCAACGACCGGATCGCGACCACCGTGGCCCCGGAGGCGGCACACGTCTTCGACCTCCTCGCCGCCTCCCTCGGCGACTTCCCCGCTGCCGTGGAATGACGCTGCCCGTGACGGGAGACCGACGTACGGCCGCACGGCACACCGCAGGCACCACACCCCTCTCTTCCAGGTGCGCAGTGCGGCCACCGAGAGCGGTGGCGGGACCACCACCACCGCTCCGATCCGGCTACCGGCCTGTTGTGAAAGTGGATTTGGGTTCTCGCCCGCCAGCCTGCGGCCGGCCCGGACTGTCAGTGCCCGTCGCTACGGTGCCGCTTATGACCGACACCACTTTCTGGACCTGCCCACCCGACCAAGAAGTCCGGGGACATAGCGAGGACCACACCCTCACCCTCCTCCTTCCCCCCTTCCCCACGGGCACCGTGAACCTGCCACCCCACGACCCGGTACGGGCTCGCCATTTCGCCGAAAACCTCGACACCGTCGACGAGATCCTCGAAGAGCTGCCCCCCGGCTCCGCAGGCCACCATCTGGCTCTGGAGACGCGGGCGGACCTGGACATCATCAAGGTGGGCTGCTGGGGCAACCTCATCTCCATCTCCGACCCGGCCCTGGCCGAGAGCATGGGCGATTTGCCGCTGCTCGGGGCATCCACCACTCTCCGCGAGCGCTACCCCGACGCCCGGATCGTCGGATCGGCCCACGTCGACTGCGGAGAAGACCACACCGAAGACATCATCCAGCTCCCCGGCGGTGTGATGCTGCATGCCGAAGGCTGGCCCTGCGTGGAACCGTTGGACGTCACCGGCGACCCTCAGGCCGTCGTGCGTGCTCTCGGCATCAGCCCTGAGACCCTCGCCGAGGCAGAGATCGACCTGGACGCGGCGTCCGACGAAAACGACTGGCAGGCCCTGGGCCGGCTCGCGCTCGGACCGTGCGACCCGTGGGGCCGCCCGGACCTCCAGATGTCCGTCTTCCGCGTCCGCCACACCAGCAGCGCCACGTTCCGCATGAGAGAGACCTGGTTCTTGAACCGGTAACGATCCGGAAGCCGGCTCCAGGCCGCCCGCGCGTCGTGCCCGATTCACAGTCCCCTGCAGTCCACATCGGGGGCGAGGTGATCTCCGGAAGATGCGGGCGGCGGGGATCGTGGCGACGCCATCGGCTTTCCGAATGCCGCTGAGGCTGCCGAAGTCAGCAAGTTGTCAGCATCGTTCCCTGCCGCGTCCCCTTGCGGCGAGGTACGCCCGCGGGACGGTGGGGATCGGGGGCGATCGGGAGCGCGGCAGCCCGGCTTCCGGCGAAGACAGCCGTATGCAATTGGATGGCGGTGTCCACGGCGCCACCGGTGGGCCCGTGGGCACCGGACACACTCGCCCACACCTCCGGTAACCTGGATCTTTCCCCGCAGGAGGAGTTGCATCAGTGGAGTTCCGGCTGCTCGGAGCGGTCTCCGTCGCCACCGAGATCGGCGAACTGCCACTCGGCCCCGCCAAGCGGCGCAGCCTGCTCGCCGCTCTGCTGCTCAGGCCCAACCACCCGGTGCCGGTGGACCAGCTGACGGCCGCGCTGTGGGATCACGAACCGCCGCAGCGTGCCCGCAGCGTCATCCAGGGACATGTGTCGCGTCTGAGGGTCCTGCTCGCCGGTGCGGACGCCGAAATGTTCGGTGTCGAACTGGTCACTCAGGGCCCGGCGTACGTCCTGCGGATGCCGGAGACCTTGCTGGACGCCCATCGCTTCGAAGAGCTGGTGACGCTGGCTCGCAGTCAGCGTGCGCCGGCCGACGCCGTGGCGATGTATCAGGAGGCGCTGTCTCTGTGGCAGGGGCCCGCGCTGACGGGCGCGTATCCGAGTCAGCCGTTGCAGGCCGCCGCGCACGCGCTGGAGGAGCTTCGGCTGACCTGCGTGGAGTTGCTGGCCGCGGGCTACACGCGGATGGGTGAGCACGCCCGGGCTGCGGCCGTGCTGCGCGCGGAGGCGGATGTCCATCCGCTGCGCGAATCGCTGTCCGCCGGGCTCGTGAGGGCGCTTCAGCGTGCGGGGCGCCGCTCGGAGGCGCTCGACTGGTTCCACCGCACCCGGCGGCTGCTCGCCGACGAGCTGGGGGTCGATCCGGGACGGGAGCTGGCGGACGCCTACGCGGTGGTGCTGCGCGGGGAGGATGACGATGCGGCGCAGGCCCCGGCTCCGGTCCCGCCGCCTGTGCCTGTGCCCGTACCCGTGCCCGTCACGGCGCAGGTGCCATCAAGTGTCCTCCACTCGGGCACGGTCGACCTGCTCCCGCGCATGCCGCGCGGCTTCCACGGGCGCGCAGCCGAACTCACCGCACTCTCCAGGGTCGCCGCCGGTGAAGCACCCGTCTGCCTGGTCACCGGGCCGGCTGGAGTGGGTAAGACGGCGCTCGTGGTGCACTGGGCCCACCGCAACCGCGACCGGTTTCCCGGCGGTCTGCTCTACGCCGACCTGCGCGGTTTCAGCGATACGGGAGAGCCGACCCTCGTCGAGGTACTGCGCGAGTTCCTGCTGGCGCTGGGGGTTCCACCGCGCCGGATACCGGAGTCGGCCAGCGGTGCGTCCGCGCTGTTCCGGTCTCTTGCCGCCGACCGTCAGCTCCTTGTCGTACTCGACAATGTGCGCGGCTCCGAGCAGGTCAGAGAGTTGCTGCCGGGCGGCGCCCGATGCGTCACCGTGGTCACCAGCCGGTACCGGCTGCGCGGCCTGATCGCCTCCGATGCCGCCCGTCCCGTCCCCGTGGACGTCCTCGAACCGGAAGACAGCACGGCCCTGCTTGCCGCGGTGCTCGGAAAGGAACGGGTACTCGCGGAGGCGGTGGCCGCTCGGCGGCTTGCCGAGTTGTGCGGTGGGCTTCCCCTCGCGCTACGGGTGACCGCCGCCAGGCTGGCGGATCAGCCGGACTGGTCCCTGAGCGCGATGAGCGTCGAACTGTCCGACGAGTCACGCCGTTTGAGTCTGCTGGACGTGGAGGACACGGGCGTACGGGCGGCGCTGAGGCTCACCGTACGCCGGCTGCCCGAAGGCGCCGCGCACCACTTCGCGCATCTCGGCCGCCACCCCGGCACACACGTCGACCGGTATACGGCGGCGGCCCTGGCGGACACGGACCCGGACACGGCCGAGGCCGCGCTGGACCGGCTCACCGCGGCACACCTCGTCACCCGGACCGCGCCGGACCGCTGGACACTGCACGATCTCGTACGGCTGTACGCGCGCGGCCTGGACACGGGACCCGACACCCTGGTGCGGATGCTCGACCACAGTGTGGCCACCGCCCTGGCCGCGGCCGGCGCGGCCGAGCCCGGCGACGAGTCGTGTTTCGCACAGCCTGCGGACTTCCATCCCCCGCAGGCGGTAAGGGAGTTCGCGGACCGGGACCAGGCCATGGCCTGGTACGCGGCCGAGCGTGACGATCTGACGCTGGCGGCGGCCGCCGCACACACCGCCGGACTGCACAGCAGGACCTGGCGGATCGTCCTGGCCATGTGGCCGCAGATGGTGTGGCGGGTCCTTGACGGCTGGACTCCCCTGCTGCAGACAGCACTTGAGGCGGCGCGGGCCGATGCCGACACCCGCGCGGAGTCGCGGATCCTCGCCCTGCTCGGATGGGTGCTGACCGAAGAGGGCCGCACCCATGAGGCGCTGGTCCATCTGGAGGCCGCCCCCGTGCTCGCCTCCCGGGCCGGCGATGCGCGCGGCGAAGCGACCGCACTGGTCAATCTGTCGCTCGCCCAAGCGGCGCTCGGCAGCCCGGAGGAGGCGGCCGAGGGCTGCGCACAGGCGGCACGGCTCGCTCGCGGCGCCAACGACCGGCACACCGAGCGGCTGGCCCTCTACCACCTCGCCCGACATCAACTCGCCGCCAGGGAATGGCAGTCGGCCCTGGAGACGTCCACCGCCGCGCATGCCCTCGACGACCCCTCGGACACATCGGCGGCGTCCCGGGTGCTGTTGCTCACGGTGGCCGGGGAGGCGTTGCTGGGGATGGGTGCCGAGACCGAGGGCGTCCGGCGGCTTGAGGAAGCAGCGCGCGAGGCGGAGTCGTGCGGCTACGACGACGGTGCGGTACGGGCGCTGGGCGCGCTGCTGCGGGTGTCGGCGGATGTGGGGCTCCAGGCACGGTACGACACGGCGATGGTACGGCTCATGGCCGGGACGTGAGCCAACGCCGCGGACCGTGGCGTTAGCGGGACATCAGCCGCGCGTGAGCCGAACGCCAACGGGTCCGGCCAGGCTGGTCTCCACAGCGGGATCGACTCCACGAGTCCCGCACGACCGCACGGGGGAACCTCAGCATGCGTACATTCCGTATCGGCACCACTGCCCTGGCCGCCGCCACCGCCGCACTGGCCCTGACCCTGACCGCCTGCGGCGGCTCGGACAGCGGCAGCGGTGTGAAGGCCGACGCGAGCCAGGGCGGCGGCACGGCCGAGGGCTCGAAGAACACGGACAAGACGGCGGGAACGGGCGGCGACAAGGGGACGGGGACGAGGTCGTCCCAGGCGTCCACCGGGCAGGGCACTTCCGGATCCGGCTCCGGGTCCGGCTCCGGCTCGCGTTCCGGTTCCGCTTCCGGCAAGGTCACCGTCGTCGACTCCACCGGCACCCGTCCGTGCAACGGCGACGAGATGTCCTACTCCGTACTGCACCGCTTCCCGAAGCAGCAGGGCGAGCACCTGCTGATCACCGCACGGAATGCCGACTCCAAGCCCTGCTGGGTCACTTCGTATCCGTCCGTGATCCTCGGGGACACCTCGAACGTCCTGCGCCACTCGCCCAAGGACGCCCCGGGCGGCAGCACCCGGATCACGGTCAAGCCCGGCGGCAAGGTCTACTCCGCCGTGAACCTCTTCACCGACAGCGCGAAGACCCACACGTCGGCGGACCTCTCCCTCGCCCTGCGCGACCAGACCGGCGACACCGGCCCGGGCACCGACCAGCAGGCCTTCGACAGCAAGGGCGTGCCGTCGAAGTTCACCTGGTCCAGCGCCGACGTCACGAACTGGAACACCGCCAAGCCTTACGACTTCTGATCAGGCCCCGCTCAGGCGCTGTGAGTGCCCTCTCGACTTGAGATCACCGAACCCGACGCCCCGCCAGCCACCAGGCTGACGGGGCGTCGTTCTCCGCGTCTGCACGTCCGTCGGCCCCGGGACCTCGAAGCGCGGCATCCGCCACCGCATCGCGCCCGCAAGGACATCGAGTCCTCACAGCGGCTCGGCCGCCACCGATGGGTCGTAGATCGGACCGTGTCCTGGCTCGCCGGCTGCCGACGCCTGCACCGCCGCTACGAACGCAAGGCGGAACACTTCCTCGCCTTCGTCGGCATGGCCGCAGTCCTCATCTGTCACCGCCGCCTCACCAGATGAGACGACACCGTTAGGCGCTGACGGCGGCCCGCCGGTCGCGGCGCTGCTTGAGATGGCCTGCGCCTGCCAGCGCTGCCACCACGACAGCCGTGCCGGCGAGCTGATGACGGCCGTCCGCGCTGGCGGCCATGACGGCGAAGACACCGAGGATCGCGGCGAACGCGAGCCAGGTCAGGTAGGGGAAGCCCCACATCCGTACCGACAGCAGCTCAGGTGCCTCGCGCTCCAAGCGGCGGCGCATCTTCAGCTGGGTGAGGCAGACGATGGACCAGACGACCAGCACCGAGCAGCCGGCGATATTCAGCAGCCAGGCGAACACGGTGGTCGGCCAGACGATCCCGGCGATCACGGCTGCGAAGCCGAACACGCAGGACGCCAGCACCGCCGCCGCCGGCACACCCCTGGTGACCCTGCCCAGGAAACGCGGGCCCTGGCCCCGGTTGACGAGGGAGTACGCCATGCGCGACGAGCCGTAGATGTTGGCGTTCATCGCGGAGAGCAGTGCCACCAGCACCACGATCTGCATGATCGTGCCGGCTGCCGGGATACCGAGCCTGTCGAGCACGGTGACATACGGGCCGTCCGTGGCGACCTTCGGGTTGTTCCACGGCACCAGGGTGACGACCACGGCCATGGAACCGATGTAGAAAACGGCGATACGCCAGACGGCGGTACGGACGGCACGGGCCACGTTCCGGCTCGGATGGTCGGACTCCGCCGCCGCGATGGTGACGGTCTCCAGCCCGGCGAACGCGGAAATGGCGGTCAGCAGTCCGGCGGCAAGTCCGGCGGCGCCGGTCGGGAAGAAGCCGCCGTGGCCGGTGAGATGGCTCGTGCCGGGTGCGCTGCCGAACACCCCGAGAATGCCGAGCAGGCCCAGCACCAGAAAGGCGACGATCGCGGTGACCTTGACTGCGGCGAACCAGAACTCGAACTCGCCGAAGTTCTTGACCGCGGTCAGATTGCTGGCGCAGAAGAACGCCATGAAGATCGCCACCCAGCCGTAGGCCGGGATGAACGACACCCAGGTGTGCATGATCGTGCCCGCCGCAGTGGCCTCGGCGGCCACGCCGGCGCAGAGCATCAGCCAGTACATCCAGCCCGAGGTGGCCCCTGCCCAGGAGCCGAGTTCCTCCTCGGCATGCACCGAGAATGCACCGGTGGAGGGCCGGGCCGCGGACATCTCGCCGAGCATCCGCATGATCAGCATGACCAGCGCCCCGGCGCCCACGAAGAGGAGGACGATGGCCGGCCCGGCCGCGGCGATGCCGGCCCCTGAGCCCACGAAGAGCCCCGCGCCGATGACCCCGCCGAGCGCGATCATCGACAGATGGCGCTGTTTGAGGCCATGCGACAGCACGGATTCGCCGTTCTGCACGGCCTGCGGGGAGCCCTGGGGTGACCGGGTGATTGTCCGACTCATGGTCGTGCCTGTTCATTGATTGAGACGTTCGGTGAGCGTCAAGAGTGTGAGGGGACGTGTTGCGCGTATGAGGTGAACGCCCGCTATTCGGACGGTTCACTTACGCGTAGTGAAGGAGCTGACACGCATTGAGAATGTTGGGCCCGGCCATGAGCACTCGCAGACACAGGTCACTGCCGCTGCACGCGTACTTCCCGTTCCTGACCATCACCGCCCACGGGGACGTCATCACCCCCTGGACGTGTTGTGCCGGGATGTTGGTGTCGGCTGACACGCCTTGGGTGGTGCTTGCAAGAAATGCTTGCAAGAGGATGAGGGCCTTCTGACTCGGTGTGGATTGCGACATCTACGCCGATGACAGGACGCCCTCGTGTCCTGCCGTAAAGCCCCGTCGACTCCAACCGGCAGGCTGCTTCTGGCCCGGTCGTCGAAAAGTGGGGGTGAATGGCGAAGGGTCCCTGCCTCATCAGAGACAGGGACCCTTGTGTGGAGCGCCCGGCAGGCCTTGCACCTGCATTTCCCACCGGCTGGCGGGCGTCTTTCCTTGGACCACAGACGCGTGACTCCGTGTGGTGCACCGGAGTTACGTCATGATCATACAGGGTCTGCGGGACCACAGTGTCGCTCGCCCGTTCTGGCCACCATCCTCGCGACCGCCTCCAGGGGCATGCCCGCTCGGACCGGTCTGGTGGCGCTTCGGGCACTCCACCTGGCTGCCCCTGCCCGAGGCCCTCGAAAACCCCGACGATCACCGCAGTTACGACGCCCGCCGAGCCCGCGTCAACATGGCCGACGGACCGACGCGACACTCCAACCGGCAATGACACTCGGCTTGCTCACCCCGCCGTCATAGCTGAAGCGAACCACCAGACCTCACATCCAGACTCTGTCCAGTGGACCGCGCGGCGGACCCTCCCGGCACCCTCTGGCGGCGCAATTAGCCTTGAGCAGCACGCTGGTGTAGAACTCTCCCCGATCGAACATGATCACGTCATTTTTCAGTTCACGGGGGATTTCGGCATGAAGCCAACTCAACGTCTCATCAGCGCGCTTGCGCTCGTCGCCACGCTCGGAGGTCTCACCGCCTGCGGTCCGGAGGACCCCTATGGCGACAGCACCGGCGGCTCCAGCGCCTCCGCTCAGCCGTCGAAGAAGCCGTCCCCGAGCGAGGGCTCCACGGACGAGGCCGGTGGCCCCGGCGACTGCGGGGCTCCGCCGAAGCTGCCGGCCGGGCACAAGATGGTCGAGCCCGCCGCGCCCCCGTCGAAGGGCTCACTGTCCGCCAAGGACGCCAAGCCGGTCTGCACGCCCAACGGCTGGATCTACCACGGTCAGGGCAAGGCCAAGTACTACCTCTTCGCCAGGGACGTGAAGGCGGACCTGGCCACCGGGTCCGGCAGCACGAAGTCGGTCCCCGTCGGCGAGCTGTGGATGCACGCCGGTGACTGCATGACGAACCCGAGCGCGGTGAAGGCCCCGTACAGCTGCTCCGGGAACATCTACGACATCACGCTGGACTCCGAGGGCAACGTGAACAGCATCAAGGAGATCTGGCACCCCTGAGCCGGCCCGCCCGGCCCCGCTCCTGAGGGCGGGGCCGCGCTCATGTTCTGAGCCGGAGGAGCGGCGGACCGGGGGTCGCGGCTACTGCGCTCCTGGTCGCCAACGCCGCCGATGCGGCGCCGACTCGACCGTCGGCATTCACCACCTCCTCGGCCTTCGGCATTCACCGCCCTTGCGCAGCAACGGTCCTATCCCAGTGGCGGTGGTACGCAGACGAAGGTGCGTACCGGCCGCGGGGCGGCAGACGAAGATGGTGGCCGTGTAAACGACGGTGGCGGCGGTCATGTTGGCGAAGCTGGGCGGCAACTTCGGTATCGCGCAGGAGGCGGCGACACCGGCCCACGTTCCCAGGACCGCCAGGAGCGCGGAGAGCGCAAGTGCCCTTGCCCGGTATAGGCGTTCGGTCAACCGGGGGCGGCTCCCGGCACAGATCTCGGAGAACCGGCATGACCGTTTTCCCGGACTGGGGCGGGGGCAACGTAAAGCGCCTCTTTCGAGCCCTGTTGGGAAGGAGCTTCTCGCCTTCCGTCCGTGGCGCGCTCAGCGGGGTTGGGGAAGGCTGAGCTTCTCCCGCAGCTCCGCCAACCCTTGTGTGCATCGCTCGTTGCGGCTGTCCGCGACATGGGTGTGGAGCGCGAGTACCAGCCTGCGGCCGCGCTCGTACCGTTCGTTGCTCCAGGTCTTCAGGCGCTCCAGTCCCGCGTGCACCGGCCCGAATTCCGCGGTGTAGGGGAACAGATGGAAGCCGATGTCGACGAGCGCGGGACGGCTGACCTCCTTCAGGTCGAGGGCGGACTCGAAGGGCTCCCGCACTACCACGCCCTCACTCACGCCGCTGTTTTCCATCTGGTCGTAGACGAGGTCCAGGGCGAACGTGTCGCCTGCCAGCAGCTCGCCGAACCGGACGGCGACCCAGGGGTGCAGCCCCTTACTCCCGCCCCTGGCCGGGTGGGACTCGCTGTGCGCGTACTGGAGCACCTTGCCCGCCTGGTTCTTTTCGTCCTGCCCGATGAGTACGTGCCCTTCGAGGTAACCCGCATAGCCCGCGAACAGGCCGTCGCACATCTCCCGTGCGTACCTCAGCGGCTTGAGAGCCGCGGCCTGGTCGCCGCTCTGGAGCAGGAGGTTGCCGAGGAGGAGGCCGGCGAGGTCCCCGGTCTCCGTGCCTTTGTGGACGTTGGCGGCGTGCTCGAATCCGCTCCGGGCCGTGTCCGGGTCGCCGGTGAGTTGGGCCGCGAGGCTCCGAAGAAGCACTCGGTTGGAGTCCAAGGACGTAGAGGACTGGAAGTCCGGGGCAAGAATCACGGCGGCCAAGGGGCCAAGCCAAGGGTCCTCTCCTGCGGCCACCTGCTCCAGCCATTTCCGGCAGGAGCCGCCGAGCCCGTTCTCGCCGAGTTCGATGACGCCAGCGCCATGGCCGCATGCCCGGACACGGTTGTACGTCCCGTGCCGGCGATCGTGGCCAGCAGGGCCCCCGCTTCCGGGGCATCACCCGCCCTGTACGCCGCCAGACCGCGTTCGACCTCGTCCGGCACCGGGCTCAGGGGATCGGGGGGGAAGCGGAAGGGCCCTTCCGTCGGAGTTCAGCAGGGATTGACCGGTCATGTCGCTGCCTTCTCGTGGGAGCGTTTCCGCGCGAGCACATCGGCAGTAGCCACCGCCCCGAGGTGTCATTGACCCGGCGCAGGATGGCCCGGAGGGCGTCGTAGTTCAGCGGCTGCCGGACCAGTGGTCCCACGACCAACGTTCCACGACACGCGCGTGTCGCTGGTCGTAGGCCGGTCAACTTGTCGGTCGTACTCCGGGAGGTGGCGGACAACACGCGGACCGGAACCCGCGCCCGGCGGCGATCTGTGGGGCGACGGAGGTGAACGGCAGCGGCCGTCCGATCAGTGCCAGGGCCGCCGTCTCCCGCTGCCCCCCCGCACCACCCGAGGGCCGTGAGCGCCACGGCGGTGGCTGCGCAGACATCGAAGTACCCGTAGACCGCACTGATTTCGAGCAGGACGGGCGCTGGGTGCCGATTGTTGACAGGTCCCGGGTACGCACCTCGCCGTCTGTGCGAGAGCCCGGCCCGTTACCCGTTCGGCTCGGTTGCCGCTGGGCGGCCTCCGGTCGCCGCAGTGCCGTCGCTTGTGCCGCGGTCAGTGCAGAATCTTTTCCTTCGCCCGGCGGAACTCCTCGTCGGAGATGTCGCCCCTGGCACGGATCTCCGAGAGTTTCGCCAGTTCGTCGACCTCACTGGTTCGTCCTGCACCCCGGGCGGTCTCACGCACGTAGGTGTCGAGTGCCTCCTGCTGGGCCCGGGCGTGCTCCATCTCGCGCTTGCCCATGCCTTTGCCGCGGGCGAGGACGTATACGAAGACGCCGAGGAAGGGAAGAGCGATCACAAGGACGAGCCACCCGGTCTTGGCCCAGCCGCTCATCGTGTCGTCGCGGAAGATGTCAACGATGATCCGGAAGAGCAGGACGAACCACAGGACCCATAGGAAGATCCACATCATGGTCCAGAACGCGCCAAGTACCGGATAGTCGTACGCCATGTACACGGAACTGTCCATTGCCTTCTCCCATCCATGCCACCCCCGGCGATGTCCGAGTGTGGGCGATACGGGGGCCGGCCGCTTCACCCGGCGCGGGTGAGATTCCGGCAGTCGCGGATTGGTCGAATGAGCATCGCCGGCCGGACGAGCAGCCACCCCCGGGCGCCACGCGCACGCCTCAACGGTCGCGGGCTCTCGCGGTGCCTGTCTCAGCGCCTTCGGAGGCTGGGCCCGGTCTGTCGGCCGCTCCGGCGAGAATGCCGAGAAGCACCAGGACGAGGACCACGATGCCCAGGACGAGCGCCACGGATGCCGGGGTGGGGTAATTCCACAGCACCAGGGCGAGCGCGCCTGCGGCGATGACGATGCCGGTGGTCCAGCCGCGGTGGGTGTCCAGCCAATGGCCTGGGCCGCCTGTGCGCAGGCCGGAGCGGGCCAGGGCCCGGCCGGCGGCCCCGGTGCTCCGGGCGGCGCCGGAGCGTACGGCGCGGGCACCGCGGCCGGGCCC
>NZ_QUAC01000027.1 GCF_003389455.1 Streptomyces inhibens
AGGCCGCCCGCCCCCGCCGCCAGGGCGAGCGCCGCCCCGGCGGTGGCGCCCCACGGGACCGCCGCGTACGAGGCGGAGGCGGACCCGTGCGCGCCGCCCCGCGCCGTCACCGTGAGCCGGAGGTCCACCACGTCCAGACCGGGCGGATCCGGCCATTTCTCCGTCAGATCGACGCCCTGTCCGGGCCGCAGCGCGAGCGGCAGGGTGCGGGCCGCGCGCCGCAGCACCGGCCCGAACACCCCGTCCGCGCGCACCGTGAGCCGCGGGGTGAGCACCGTGTTGCCCCGGTTGACCAGCGTGTACCGGATGACCGCCGCGTCCCCCTGCCCGCGCACGGACACGTTCTCGACGGTCAGCGCGGAGAGCGTCGGCCCGGTCACCCGCAGATGGACCGGTACGGCGGCTCGCCCGCCGCCCTTGCCGCCGCTGGTCGCGATGAGCGCGCCGGGGTGGCCGCCGGGGGCCGCGTCGCGCGGCACGGTCACCGTGAACGGGACGCTCGCCCGGGTACGCGGCGGGACCTTCACCTCCTTCGCCGCGAGCGCCATCCACGCTCCGCTGTCGGAGCTGTGCAGCCGTACGGTGACGGCCCGGCCGGTGGGGTTGCTGAGGGACAGCCGGTCGTTCATGACGGTGCCCGGCGCGCCCTCCAGGTAGAAGTACGGTCGGTGCTGCGCGCCCGGCCCGGCGCCGTCACCGGGTGCGGGCGCGGCGGACCAGCCCGTTTCCGCCGGTGCGGCCGCGGCCGCGGCGGGGCACAGCAGCGCGGCGGCGGTCGCAAGGACCGCACCGCTGACCGCTGCGCGAGTACGGAACGGCATCGGCGGCTCCTGGTGCTCGTACGCGTGATGCGGGGACCGGGCGCGTCAGGCCCGCTGGTGGCGGCGGGTCAGCCAGAGCACACCGGCCGCACCGGCCAGCAGCACGGTGCCGCCGAGGGTGCCCAGCGCGATCGCGGAGTCCGCGGGCCCGGTCTGCGGCAGCTGCCCGCCGGAGGAGCCGCCGGCGGCCGGGCCGCCGGTGCCGCCGCCCGAGCCGCCGGACCCCTTCACATCGAGGGTCAGCGACGGTTGGGGGTGGTTGCTGGGCGTGCAGGTGGTCGTGGTGCCCAGCGCCTTGATGGTGAGCGTGGCGGCGGTGAAGGTGACCTTGCCGCTGCCCTTGGGCGTATATGTACCGCTCAAGTCACTGATCTTGATGGGAGTGTTGGCCGGTATCGCCTTGTCGTTCGGGGGCCCGGAGACCGGCACCGTACCGCTCTCCGCACCGCCCAGTTTGATCAGCGCGCTCGGCTTCATCGCGCCCTTGCCCAGCTCCACGGGGCTGGAGGAGACGCCCTTCTGGAAGGACATGACGAGCTTGTAGGCACCGCCGCTGGGGGTGCTCTTGATGTCGATGGGCGAGACCGCGCCCTTGTTTCCGATGGGTGTCTTGCACTGGTAGTTGACGTCGACGACCTCGGCGTGGGCGGCCGGTGCGGTGAGCATCACCGCGGACCCCGCGGTCATCGCCACGGCAGCGGCGAGGCCGGCGGCCCGGCGCGGGCGCCTGCCGTGCTGTTCGTAGAAGCGGGCCACGTTCCGTTCCCCTTCTCCCGGTGAGCGCACCGCCGGGTGTTACTGACGGCACATCAGATTGGCCGCTCAAGGTACGCCGGGGACCTTGTCGAGGGAAGGCAAAGCACAGCCCCGATCGCGCCGGGCCCGGGGCGGCGGGGAAAACCGGCCTCGTATACAGCGGCGCGGCGTGCGCCGTACGGGGCGGCACGGCGGCGGGCGTACGGGGTCCGTAGACGCTTGTCCGTAAACGCTTCCGCAGACGACGAAGCGCGGGCCCGCAGGCCCGCGCTCACTTCTCCCCTGCCGCTCCCCGGCCGTGTCCGGCCGCCTTCAGGACGGCGCGGCGAGCTCCGCCCAGACGGTCTTGCCCGTGCCGTCGGCGTTGCGCACCACGCCCCAGTCCAGGCACAGCCGCTGCACGATGAACATGCCGTGGCCCCCGGGACGGCCCGGACGGTGCGGGCTGCGCGGCGCCGGGGAACCCGCGCCGAGGTCGCTGACCTCCAGGCGCAGCACCTTGGAGGTGCAGCGCAGCCGCAGCTCCTCGGGCCCTTCGGCATGCAGACAGGCATTGGTGACCAACTCCGAGACGACGAGCAGTACGTCCTCGGCCGCGGCACGCTGATCGGCGTTGGCGGCCGGCAGCCAGCCCCAGTCGTGCAGGGCTTCCCGGGCGAAGTCACGGGCGCGCGCCACGGCGCCCCGGGTGCCCGCCAGGCGCAGCCGGCGGATCTGGCCCGCCGGCGCGGTGGCGGCCGGAACGGCGGCGGAAGCACCGGCGCCGCCCGACTCCGGGCCGAGATCGCCCGGCGGGTACGGCCGGGTGGTGCTCATCAGCGCTTCACCTCACCGATTCGCCTATTCACGGAGAACAGATAACTGACTGATTGCAACGGATTCAGATGTCTCCTGCCCGACCGGACCGCGAGAACACCCACTTGTTGGGTACGGAAGTTGTGACACGTACTACGTGCCCGGAATGGAACGTTCCGGGCACTGGTGTCACGTCAGTCGGCCAAGGCCGCATCGAGCGATTCGTGCACCGTGAAGACCGCCTCCGCGCCAGTGATCTCGAAAACCCGGGCAACCACCGGCTGCATTCCCGCCAGATGGACCCCGCCCCCCTCGGCCTCCGCCTTGAGGCGCGCGCCGAGCAGAACGTTGAGACCGGTGGAGTCCATGAACTCAAGGGGTGAGCAGTCCACCACCAGACGTGCATAGCCGTCGTCGACACAGCCTTCGAGTGACTCACGCAACAGATCCGCGGTGTGGTGATCAAGCTCACCCGCGACCGTCACGACCGCGCTGGCGCCGTGATGGCGGATCTCGACGTGAAGCCGCCCCCGGCTTGCACTGCCGACCGTCCCGCGGTCCATGCGCGCGCACCCCTTTTGCTGTCTCGACAACGACTGATTGCTTACGACTGCGCTCGTCGAACCCTACGCCTTCCTGACGCGCGCGGGTAGCCGAACAATCCGCATATTGCCCAATATACGGACAACACGCACTTGCCATCTTCAGGCAAAGCCAGGTAGGCGTAGAAGGACACATTCGAAACGGCCGGCTTTGGAGGCGCCGCACACCGCAGCTTCACGTAGAGGCATCGGCAGCCATATGCCGAGAACGATGGAGGAGACCATGTCACCCCGGCTCGACGAACTGCGCACCGACGACAACATCCGGCAGTCCGCATCGTCGACACCCCTGTCCGACCCGACCGGGCACATCCCTTCCCAGCCCCTCCCTGCCGAATCAGAGTCGGCAGGAATGCCTGAGATCGACGGTCTGCCCGAGATCCCGCCGTTCGACGAGGTGGGCCCGGTGGACGCGAGGGCTCTGTCCAAGACCCTCTTCGAGCGGCTCGAATCGCTCGAAGAAGGCACGCACGAATTCGCGTACGTCCGCAACACCCTGGTCGAGCTCAATCTGGCCCTGGTGAAGTTCGCGGCCTCCCGGTTCCGCTCCCGCAGCGAGCCCATGGAGGACATCGTCCAGGTCGGCACGATCGGCCTGATCAAGGCGATCGACCGGTTCGAACTCAGCCGTGGCGTCGAGTTCCCGACGTTCGCGATGCCGACCATCGTCGGCGAGATCAAGCGCTTCTTCCGTGACACCAGCTGGTCGGTGCGCGTACCGAGGCGACTGCAGGAACTGCGCCTGGACCTTGCCAAGGCGGGCGACGAACTGGCGCAGAAGCTGGACCGCGCCCCCACGGTGCACGAACTCGCCCAACGCCTCGGCATCACCAATGACGAGGTCGTCGAGGGGATGGCCGCGAGCAACGCCTACACCGCGAGCTCGCTGGACGCCCAGCCCGAGGAGGACGACAGCGAAGGCGCGCTGGCGGACCGCATCGGCTACGAGGACCACGGCCTGGAGGGCATCGAGTACGTCGAATCCCTCAAGCCGCTGATCGCCGAACTCGGCCCGCGCGACCGCAAGATCCTCTCGCTGCGCTTCGTCGCCAATATGACGCAGTCCGAAATCGGCGAGGAGCTGGGCATCTCCCAGATGCATGTCTCCCGTCTGCTCTCCCGCACGCTCGTACGGCTCCGCAAGGGGCTGATGATCGAGGAGTGAGGGACCGCGGTCCCTGCCGGTCCCCCGTGACCGGCAGCCGCCCGCGCAGAGGAGGGCCCGCCCCGGGGTTTCTCGGGACGGGCCCTCCTCTGCTGAGCGGCCCGTCCCTGCCCGTGCCCCTGCCCGTGCTACTCCCCTGGGCTAGAAACCGTCCTCGTTCAACTCCGTGATGCCTGCGACGAAGTAACTCCACATCACTCCGCCGGGGCCGTCGGAGTCCACCGTGCCCGGCGCGAGGGCGTCCATCTCGTCGAGAAACGCGCTCGGCCCGCCCTCGCCCGGGTAGGGGTGCCAGCAGGCCTCCATATGGCGGCGTACGCCCTCCAGGACGCGGGTGAAGTGGCCGAGGTCCGGGGAGAGTTGGACGAGGTCATGGTCGTCCGAGACGATGTGGACACCGCCCTCGTGGCGGTGCAGATACAGCTCGCCGTGCTCGCTGGAGCCGAGGGTGAGCAGGTCGGCGGCGGCGAGACCGTCCGGTAGCGCGACGCGGTCCAGGGCGCCCTCGCCCGGCGGCGTCATCTTCCCCGCCGGGCACGGCTCGAAGGTCGTCCAGGCGCACGCCCACCACGCCGGAAGCCCGATATCGCGCAAATGGGCCCGGCTCGCGGGGTGTTCGAGGGTGGCCGGCAGCTCGTGCTCGGGGATGCGGACGACGTCGACGGGGGCGAAGGCCTCGTCCAGCCGCTCGGCGCTCAGCGGGCCGGTGGGGGCGGGGAAGGACGGTATCCGACCGGGCGTGCCCTTCTCCGACGACTCATGGTCGATCCCGCCGCGCGGCCAGTCGCGGAGCACCGACGGGTCGGTGTCCAGCAGCGCGAGACCGCAGGTGTCCGCCACCAGATACCGCATCCGGCCGTCCTCGCCGACGAGCGGTCTGGCGCCCGCCCAGGCCTCGGGCGCGGACAGCCGCCAGTCGTCCAGGTGTTGCCCGCTCTTCACCTCGTACCGGGAGCGCAGCTCGACCGTGGCTTCCTCGGGCGGACCCGGGACCTGTACCCCGGTCTCCAGATCGAGCCAGGTGTTCTCCCAGGCCGCCTTCGTATGAAGGAGCTCACGGCCGTTGTGCGTCTGCAGCCCGAGGGTCTCCAGATAGGTCAGATTCGGGTGCGGGACATACGTGCCCGCCGGCCGCCACCAGGCCCACACCGTCCGCCACGGCATCCCCGGCTCGGCGGCCGCCATGGCCTCGGCGTACGCATCGTGCCCGAGCGCCTTGGCCGCGAAGTGCAGCCAGGACGCGAACTCGGCGCGCGGGACCTTCGCGCCGCCGAATACCGCCTCGGCCTGCTGGAAGACCTCGCGTCCGACACTGCGCCGCCCGTCGGACGCGTCGATGTACGCCCGTACCGCCGCCCGCTCGCTGCCCAGCAGCCGCGCCGGGTCGTCCAGCACGCCGTCGGTCGGTTCCGTCACCCCGTTGCTCATGCAGCCCATCGTGCCGGCGGGGTCCGACAATCGCGGGCCGGGCCTGTGGCGGTCAGGGCTCTCGGACGAGAACTCCCTTGTGCCAGACGGCCGATACGAGCGGGACACCCGGCCGGTAGGCGAGGTGGACGTGCGAGGGCGCGTCCAGGAGGGCGAGGTCGGCGCGGGCGCCGGGGATGATCCGGCCGACGTCCGTGCGGCGCAGGGCGCGGGCGCCGCCCTCGGTAGCCGACCACACGGCCTCGTCGGGCGTCATCCCCATGTCGCGGACGGCCAGCGCGATGCAGAACGGCATGGAACTGGTGAAGGACGAGCCGGGGTTGCAGTCGGTGGACAGCGCGACGGTGGCGCCGGCGTCGAGCAGCGGGCGGGCGTCGGGCCACTTTGCGCGGGTGGAGAACTCGGCGCCGGGGAGGAGCGTGGCGACGGTGTCGGACTGGGCGAGGGCGTCGATGTCGGCGGCGCTGAGGTGGGTGCAGTGGTCGGCGGAGGCGGCGCCGAGCTCGACGGCGAGCTGGACGCCGGGGCCGTGGCCGAGCTGGTTGGCGTGCACCCGCGCCTGCAGGCCCTTGGCCTGGCCCGCCGTCAGGATGGCGCGGGCCTGGTCGCCGTCGAAGGCGCCCTTCTCGCAGAAGACGTCGACCCAGCGGGCGTGCGGGGCGCAGGCGTCCAGCATCGGGCCGGTGACCAGGTCGACATAGCCGGCCGGGTCGTCGGCGTAGTCGGGCGGGACGATGTGCGCGCCGAGGAAGGTGACCTCGTCGGTGTGCGCGGCGGCGATGCGCAGCGCGCGGGCCTCGTCCTCAACGGTGAGGCCGTAGCCGGACTTGGTCTCCTGGGTGGTGGTGCCCTGGCGGAGCGCCTCGGCCATGTAGCGGGCGACGTTGGCGTGCAGGGCGTCGTCGGTGGCGGCGCGGGTGGCGGCGACGGTGGTGCGGATACCGCCGGCGGAGTAAGGGCGGCCGGACATCCGGGCGTTGAACTCCGCGGTGCGGTCGCCGGCGAAGACCAGGTGGGAGTGGGAGTCGACGAAGCCGGGGACGGCGGCCCGGCCGCCGGCGTCGACGGCGTTGTCAGTGGCGGGTGCTTTGCTGGAGGCACCGACCCAGGCGATGCGGTCGCCGTCGATGACGACCGCCGCGTCCTGGATCAGACCGAGGGGGCCTTCACCGAGGGAGGGGTCGTTGGTGACGAGCTGGGCGATGTGGGTGATGGCGGTGGTGGGCGCGGAGGTCGTCGTCATCGCGGGGGTGTTCTCCTTCAGCCGCGTACGGCGGCGATGGATTCTGCGAGGGCGGTGGGTACGTCGGGGAGAAGCGTGTGCACACCGTCGCGGACGATCTGCCGGCCGCCGACGATGGTGTGCCGCACATCCGCCGCGGAGGCGGCGAATACGGCTGTTTCGGCGGCCAGCCGGGGCAGTGGTCCGGCGGTGCGTACGGAGTCCAGTGCGATCGTGGTGAGGTCGGCGAGCGCGCCGGTGGCGAGGGTGCCCGCCTCGTCCCAGCCCAGGGCGGCGTGACCGTCGGCGGTCGCGGCGCGCAGCAGGGCGTTGGCCGTCCAGTGCCCGCGGGTGCGGGTGCGCAGCCGCTCGTCGAGCTCCATGGCGCGGGCCTCTTCGAGCAGATCGATGACCGCGTGGCTGTCGCTGCCGAGGGACAGCGGGGAGCCGTGCGCCTGGAGCTGGACGGCCGGGCCGATGCCGTCGGCGAGGTCGCGTTCGGTGGTCGGGCACATGCATACGCCGGTGCGGGAGTTGCCGAGCAGCCCGATGTCCTCGCCGGTGAGGTGGGTGGCGTGCACGGCGGTGGTGCGGGGGCCCAGCACCCCGTGGTCGGCCAGCAGCTGGGTGGGGGTGCGGCCGTGGGCGTCGCGGCAGGCGTCGTTCTCGGCGGTCTGCTCGGAGAGGTGGATGTGGAGCGGTGCCTGCCGCTCGCGGGCCCAGTCCGCGACGATGCTCAGCTGCCCGGCGGGGACGGCGCGTACGGAATGGATCGCGGCGCCGATGCGGGCGTGCTCGCGGCCCCCCGCGAGCGCGTCGGCGCGCTGTGCCCAGGCGTCGGCGGTGCCGTCGGAGAAGCGCAGCTGGAGCTGGTTGGGCCGGGCGCCGAAACCGGCGGAGAGGTAGGCGGTGTCGAGGAGGGTGATCCGGATACCGGCGTCGGCGGCGGCCGCGATCAGCGCCTCGCCCATCGCGTTGGGGTCGTCGTAGCGGGTGCCGCCGGGCGCGTGGTGGAGGTAGTGGAATTCACCGACGCAGGTGATACCGGCCAGGGCCATCTCGGCGTAGACGGCGCGGGCGAGGGCGTAATAGGTGTCGGGGGTGAGCCGGCCGGCGACCTGGTACATGAACTCGCGCCAGGTCCAGAAGGTCCCGGAGCCGACCTGGACGGTGCCGCGCAGTGCGCGGTGGAAGGCGTGCGAGTGGGCGTTGGCGAGGCCGGGCAGGGTCAGGCCCCGCAGCACGACGGCGCCGGGCGGCGGGGTGCCGGCCCCGGTGTGGACGGCTGCGATCCGCCCGCCCTCGACGTCCAGCGCGACGCCCGGCTCGACGTGCGTGCCGAGCCAGGCGTGTTCGAGCCAGTACGTCGTCGGTGTTGCCTGCGGCGTCAGTGGCACGCCAGCCCCTCCAGTACGTCGGCGAGTGCGGTGACCCCGGCGGCGCAGTCGTCCTCGTTCGCCGCTTCGGCGGGTGAGTGCGAGATACCGGTGGGGTTGCGGACGAACAGCATGGCGGTGGGGATGGTTCCGGACAAAATACCGGCGTCGTGTCCCGCGCCGGTGCCGAGGACGGGCACCGTCCGCTCCCCCGTCTTGGCGAGGATCGCGCTCAGCTCGTCCCGCAGGGCGTGCTGGAACTCCACGACGGGGGTGAAAGATTCGCGGACCACGGTCAGGTCCACTCCGTCGCGGGCCGCGCGCTCGGCGGCCGCCCGTTCGATCCCGTTGATCACGGTGTCCAGGGTGTCCTGGTCGGGGGCGCGGGAGTCCAGCCAGCCGCGGACGAGCGAGGGGATGGCGTTGACGCCGTTCGGCTCCACGCTGATCTTCCCGAAGGTGGCCAGGGCGCCGGCCAGCCGGGCCTGCTCGCGGGCGGCGAGCACGGTCGCGGCGTAGCTGAGCATCGGGTCGCGGCGGTCCTCCAGGCGGGTGGTGCCGGCGTGGTTGGCCTCGCCGTGGAAGTCGAACCGCCAGCGGCCGTGCGGCCAGATGGCGGAGGCGATGCCGACCGGGTCGCCGGACAGGTCGAGGGCGCGGCCCTGCTCGACGTGGAGTTCGACGAACGCGCCGATCCTGGCGAGCCGTTCGGGGTCCGGGCCGATGGCCTCGGGGTCGTATCCGGCGCGCTCCATGGCCTGCGGCAGGGTGGTGCCGTCGCCGTCGCGCAGCTGGTGGGCGGCCTCGGTGGTCAGCGCCCCGGCGGCGAGCCGGGAGCCGACGCAGGCCAGGCCGAAGCGGGCGCCTTCCTCGTCGCCGAAGTTGACGATCGCCAGCGGCTTGTCGAGCTCCGTTCCCCGCCCGCGAAGTTCGTCCAGCGCGGCGAAGGAGGAGACGACGCCCAGCGGGCCGTCGAAGGCACCGCCGTCCGGTACGGAGTCCAGGTGTGAGCCGGTGACGACGGCGTCGCCGGGGGCCACGTCCTGGTAGCCGGTGGCGCCGAGCCAGGCCCACTGGTTGCCGTTGCGGTCCAGTTCGTAGGCGAGCCCGCGGGCCTCTGCCTGCGCCTTGAACCACGCGCGGCAGTCGGCGTCGGCGCCGGTCCAGGCGTAGCGGCGATAGCCCCCGGAGGAGGAGTTGCGGCCGATGGGCCGCAACTCCTGCCACATCTCGTGGAACGAGGCGGTCACGCGCCCTCGCCTTCGCCCTCGCGCATCGGGATGCGGACACCGCGCTCGGCGGCCACCTCGTCGGCGCGCTCGTAGCCCGCGTCGACATGCCGGATGACGCCCATACCGGGGTCGTTGGTGAGCACCCGGCGGATCTTCTCGCCGGCGAGCGGCGTGCCATCGGCAACGGTGACCTGGCCGGCGTGGATGGAGCGGCCCATGCCGACACCGCCGCCGTGGTGCAGCGAGACCCAGGAGGCGCCGGAGGCGACATTGACCATGGCGTTGAGCAGCGGCCAGTCGGCGATCGCGTCCGAGCCGTCCTTCATGGCCTCGGTCTCGCGGTAGGGCGAGGCGACGGAGCCGCAGTCGAGGTGGTCACGGCCGATGGCCAGCGGTGCGGCCAGGGTGCCGTCGGCGACCATCTCGTTGAAGCGCTCGCCGGCCTTGTCGCGCTCGCCGTAGCCGAGCCAGCAGATGCGGGCGGGCAGGCCCTGGAAGTGGACGCGTTCACCGGCCAACTTGATCCAGCGGGCCAGCGACTCGTTCTCCGGGAAGAGGTCCAGGATCGCCTTGTCGGTCGCGGCGATGTCGCGGGCGTCGCCGGACAGCGCGGCCCAGCGGAACGGCCCCTTGCCCTCGGCGAACAGCGGCCGGATGTAGGCGGGGACGAAGCCGGGGAAGGCGAAGGCCCGCTCGTATCCGGCGAGTTGGGCCTCGCCGCGGATCGAGTTGCCGTAGTCGAAGACCTCGGCGCCGGCGTCCATGAAGCCGACCATGGCCTCGACGTGCCTGGCCATCGACTCGCGCGCCCGCTGGGTGAAGTCGGCGGGCTTCTCCGCCGCATAGGCGGCCATGTCGGCGAAGTCGATACCGACGGGCAGGTAGGCCAGCGGGTCGTGGGCGCTGGTCTGGTCGGTGACGATGTCGATCGGGGCGCCCTCGGCGAGCATCTGCGGCAGCAGCTCCGCGGCGTTGCCGAGCAGGCCGATGGAGAGCGGCTTGCGCTGGTCACGGGCCTCGACGGCGAGCTGGAGGGCGTGCTGGAGGCTGTCCGCCCTCACGTCCAGGTAGCGGTGCTCGATGCGCCGCTCGATGGCCCGCGGGTCGCAGTCGATGCAGATGGCGACGCCGTCGTTCATGGTGACGGCGAGCGGCTGGGCGCCGCCCATGCCGCCGAGGCCGGCGGTGAGCGTGATCGTCCCGGCCAGCGTGCCGTTGAACTTCTTGGCCGCGACGGCCGCGAACGTCTCGTACGTCCCCTGCAGGATTCCCTGCGTCCCGATGTAGATCCACGAACCGGCCGTCATCTGCCCGTACATGGTCAGGCCGAGGGCCTCCAGGCGGCGGAACTCCTCCCAGTTGGCCCAGTCGCCGACGAGGTTGGAGTTGGCGATGAGCACCCGCGGCGCCCACTCGTGGGTCTGCATCACGCCGACCGGCTTGCCGGACTGGACGAGCATCGTCTCGTCCTGCTTGAGCGTGGTCAGCGTGCGCACCATCGCATCGAAGGAGCGCCAGTCACGGGCGGCCTTGCCCGTGCCGCCGTAGACGACGAGCTGGTCCGGATGTTCGGCCACCTCCGGATCGAGGTTGTTCTGCAGCATGCGCAGCGCGGCTTCCTGCTGCCATCCCCGAGCACTCAGCTCCGTACCGCGCGGTGCCCGCACGGGTCGCGGTCCCGACATGGGCCGTGCCTCCCTGACGTCGAATGGATTGAGCTATTCACATACTGGAGTCACTGAATAGCACTAGTCAACAGGGCGCGAGGAGCTACCGCCCACGAGACGCGGGAACCGGCCATCCGGCTCCGGAATTTTCGACTTGCCCAGCAGGAAAGTCTGCGTTAACTTTCCTAGTGAGCAAGTTGAGAAAGTCAACGGGGAACAGCTTGGACCGCCTTGGGGAGGCGATGATCATGAGCACATCGGTGGATGCCGAACGGGCCTGGCAAGATCTGCAGCGCATCCGAGTGCCACAAGAGCGGGTGTACGACGAGATCGAGCGCTGCGCGCACGGCGGAGCCGGGGCGACGTACACCACGGCCGGAATCATGTGGGTGTTCCTCGCCGTCTCGGGCCTGGATCTGCCGCAGTGGGCGTTCTGGCTGGCGCTCACCGCCTACGTCACGGTGCTCGGCTCACTGGCCGTGATCTACAACCGCAGAACCCGCATGCGGCTGCACCGCTCGCGCCACGACTGGCGATCGGTCGCCGCCTTCGTCGCGGGCATGGTGGTGACCGGCGTGACGGTCCTGGCCTCGGGCCGTCTGGTCGAGACGCTGGCGCTGCCGTACGGCAGCCTGATCCAGGCCACCGTCTCGGCGGGCGCGTTCGTCCTCTTCGCCGGCCCGGTGAACCGCTGGGCGGTCAGCTCACTGCGCGACCGCGGCGTCAGAGCCGCGCAGAAGGGGGCGGGGCAATGAGCACTCCGAGCGGCTTCGACGAGCTGATCCACCCGTCCACCCGGCTGTCGGTGGTGGCCCTGCTCGCCGCCACGGAATGGGCCGACTTCCCCTTCATCCGCGACAGCCTCTCGCTCAGCGACTCCGCGCTCTCCAAGCAGCTGCACACGCTGGAAGAGGCCGGATATCTGGAGATACGCAAGGAGGGCGGCGGCCGCAAGCGGCGCACCAAGGTTCGGCTGACGAGCCGCGGCCGCACCGCCTTCGAAGGGCATGTGGCCGCACTCCGCGCGATCGTCGAGGGCGCGGGGCCGACGGCCACACCTACATCGCCAACGGAGCCCGCCGCAAAGGCAGCGACCGGAGAACGACACCAGCACCACGCGGAGGCAGGCCGATGACCACACCCGAGCACAGCCCCGTGGCCCCGGCCACGCCCGCCGCGGCCACGACGCCCGGCGCAGCCACGGAATCCGCCCAACCCGTCATCCGGGTGAGCGACTTGAGGATGTCGTACGGCAGCACCGATGTGCTGCACGGCGTCGACCTGGAGATCCACCGCGGCGAGATCTTCGCGCTGCTCGGCCCCAACGGCGCCGGAAAGACCACCACCGTCGAGATCCTGGAGGGCTTCCGCCGGCGTTCCGCCGGGGAGGTCAGCGTCCTGGGTACGGACCCGACGCGCGGCGGCGACGCCTGGCGCGGCCGGATCGGCCTGGTCCTGCAGTCCTGGCGCGACCACCGCCGCTGGCGGGTCGCCGAGCTGCTCAAGCACTTCGCCACGTACCACCCGGCGCCGCGCGACCCGGCCGGACTCCTGGCCCTGGTCGGCCTCACGGAACAGGCCGACCAGCAGGTCGACCGGCTCTCCGGCGGCCAGCGCCGCCGGCTGGACGTGGCGCTCGCCATCGTCGGCCGCCCTGAGCTCCTCTTCCTGGACGAGCCGACCACCGGCTTCGACCCCGAGGCCCGTCGCGGCTTCCACGATCTGGTCGAACGGCTCGCCCGCGACGAGGGCGTCACGATCCTGCTCACCACCCACGACCTGGCGGAGGCCGAGCGGCTGGCCGACCGAATAGCGATGCTGGTCAACGGCCGGATCCGGGCCTGCGGCACCCCGTCGGAACTGGCCCGGCGGGCCGCCGCCCAGGCCGAGGTCCGCTGGACGACGGCCGACGGCTCGCCCCGCCGCGAGCGTACCGAGGACCCGTCCCGGCTGGTCTGGGAACTCCACCGGGACACGGGCGGACCGATCGGCGACCTGGAGGTCCGCCGCCCGACGCTGGAGGACACCTACCTGCACATGGTGCATCGGGAGGACCCGGCCGGGGCCGGAACCGGGGACTCCGCAGGCGCCGGGATCGGTGAGACCACCGGGGCCGGGGCCAGGGGTGAGAACGAGGCCGGGGCCTCGGACGGGGAGAAGCGAGCCGCATGAGGGGGACGCAAGTGACCGCGGTGACGAACACGACCAAGAACGTGACGGGGGGCATGCAGGGGGACATGGGGGAGGACATGAGGGGGGACATGAGGCAGGGCATCACGGGGGACATGGCCGAGGGGATCGGCACGACCGACGGGACCACGGGGCAGACCACCGGCGGGACCACAGGGCAGACCACCGACGGGGCCACGCGGCAGACCGGCCCGCGCCCGCACCGCCGCTACTGGCGCGCCGGATTCCTGCGCGGCGGCATCGAACTGCGCCACCTCGTCCGCAACCCCAAGGAGATGAGCGGCCATCTGGTCAATGTCGTCGTCGCGCTGCTGCTCGCCGGCTACATCAGCGACAAAGTGCCCGGCACCCACGTCCCGATGGCCCATCTGACGCTCTCGGGCTTCGCCGCCTATCTGCTGTTCCAGATCGGGCTGGTCAACCTCCCGCAGATTCTGGTGACCGAACGGGAGGAGGGCGCTCTGCTGCGGCTGCGCGCCACGCCCGGCGGCATACCGGCCTATCTCGTCGCCAAGTCGCTGATGGTGGTCGCCATGGCGCTGGGCACCCTGGTCATCCTGCTGGGAGCCGCCGCACTGCTGGTGGACGGGCCACTGCCGCACGGGCCCGGCGGCTGGCTGACGCTGCTGTGGGTCAGCGCGCTCGGTCTGCTCGCCGTCGTACCGCTGGGGGCGGCCATCGGGGCCGTGCTGCCCAATCCCCGCGAGGCGCTTGCGTTGATCATGCTGCCCGCGATGGGGCTGCTGATCACCTCCGGTGCGATGTTCCCGCTCACCCAGCTGCCGCTGGTGGTCCAGAAGATCGCCTCCGTCTTCCCGCTCAAGTGGATGGCGCAGGGTCTGCGCTCGGCCCTGCTGCCGGACGCCGCACGCGCCGCGGAACCGGCCGGCTCCTGGGAGCTGCCGACGGTCGCCCTGATACTCACCGCCTGGGCCGCCCTCGGCTTCCTCCTCGCCATACCCCTCCTGCGCCGTGCCGCCCGCCGCGAGTCCGGCTCCCGCCTCACCGAACGCCACCGCAAGGCAGGACTCGGCGGCGCCCGCACGGCGTAGCCCGACGCACACCGGCCGCCCGCCACCCCGACCCGCCCCATCCGCATCCCCTGGCCGCCCGCCCTCCCCTGGCCATCCGGTATCCCATGGCGCCGCACCCCCGCTCAATGATGGAGTTGGCTCATGACCTTCACGGATCGAGACCGTGCCGTACAGGCAGCCGTTGCGCGGGGGCTGGTGGGGGCCGGGGAGCCCGTTGTGGGGCTGCTCGATGTTGCCGGGATTCGGCGGGCGGCGGGCGAACTCCGGGCCGCCTTCGAGGAGTTCACGGCGCCCGGAACCCCGGTTCTGCACGCCTTCGCGGTGAAGGCCGCTTCGCTCGTGCCCGTCCTGCGGCTGCTTGCGCAGGAGGGGCTCGGCTGCGAGGTGGCCAGCCCCGGTGAGCTGGCGCTGGCCCGCGCCGCCGGGGTGCCGATCGCCCGCACGGTCCTGGACTCGCCCGCAAAAACCCTCGCCGAACTGCGTGAGGCGCTGGCCCTCGGGATCGCCGTCAACGCCGACAACCCCGAGGAACTGGCCCGTATCGACGGGCTGATGTCCTCCGCGCCGAGCGCCGCACCCCTCGGTCTGCGGGTCAATCCGCAGATCGGCGGCGGCAGCATCGGAGCGATGAGCACCGCCACCGACACCTCCAAGTTCGGTGTCGCGCTGCGGGACGAGGGCGCCCGCGCATGGGTCGTACGCGCCTTCCTCGCCCGCCCGTGGCTGACCCGGCTGCACGCCCATGTGGGGTCCCAGGGCATGCCGCTGGAGCTGATGGCCGCGGGCGTACGGAGCCTGTTCGATCTTGCCGAGGAGATCAATGAGCAGGCCGGCCGGCGCCAGATCGACACCCTCGACATCGGCGGCGGCCTGCCGGTCAACTTCTCCTCGGACGCCACCACCCCGACCTACCGCGAGTACGCCGCGCTGCTCCGCTCGGCGGTCCCCGGTCTGCTCTCCGGGCGCTATGGGCTCGTGACCGAATTCGGCCGCTCGCTGCTGGCCAAGCACGGCACGGTCCTCGCCCGCGTCGAGTACGCGAAGTCGGCGGGCGGCCGCCCCATCGCGGTCACCCATGCCGGCGCCCAGGTCGCCACCCGTACGGTCTTCGTCCCCGAGGCCTGGCCGATCCGGGTCGCGGCCTACGACGCCGAAGGCCGCCCCAAGACGGGCGAGCCGGTCGCCCAGGACATCGCGGGGCCGTGCTGCTTCGCCGGCGATCTGGTCGCCGAGAACCGCCCGCTACCCCTCCTGGAGTCCGGCGATCACGCCGCCCTCCTGGACACCGGCGCGTACTACTTCTCCACCCACTTCGCCTACAACTCCCTCCCCCGCCCGGGGATTTACGGCTATGCGGCCGCCGACGACGGCACCGTCCGCTTCGCGACCGTCCGCACCCCGCAGACCGTGGAGGAACTCACCGCGGAGAGCGGCGGGGCACATACGGAGGCACTGCGCGATCTGGGGAGGCCGTAGCCGGCAGTCGAGAGACGGCAGCCTGGCAGCCAGGAGGCGTTGGCGCGCGCCGCCACCCCTCAGCGGCCGACCGGGGAATCCGCCGGGCAGGGCGGCGCCGCGGCGGTCAGGGGAGCAAGGAGAACGCCGTGACGTGCTGCGGGCGGACAGCGGAGAAGTGGCGGCGGTCGATCGTGGCGATCTCGCTGAGCCCCAGGCGCTCGGCCACGGCGACGACAGACGCGTCGACGCTCCCCAGGGGGAAGTCGGCGTACTTGCGGAGGAGTTCGCCGACCCGCGTGTAGTCGGTGGGCTCCAGGTCCACCACTTCCAGCGTGCCGAGGGCGAACAAGTCGATGAAAATGGCCTCGTCCTGGGCGCCCAGCCGGCTCTCGATGAGCCAGGCGGTTTCCGTGACCACAGGAGCCGGTACGAGCAGGCGTCCCCGAAAGGCGCTCACCTATTCCGCGCACCGCCGGTGATCGTTGTCGCCGTCGTCGGCGATCGCATACAGCACGCCGGTGTCCAGAATCAGCGCCCTCACGTCAGGCGCCCCTCGTCGATCGCCTCCTGCACGATCTCACGGTGCCGCACAGCCGTATCGGAGTGGCCTGACCTGCCCATTCCCACGAATGCCGCGAACCCGGGCCGCTCAATGGAGGGCGGCAGCTGGTCCTCTTCCACGAACGGGGCGAGCTCCGGATCGGCATCAGCCAGCGCGCGCACATGCCGGATCTTCTCCGCGGGAAGCCGGTCCAGCAGGTCACATAGGTGTGCGTAGTCTTCCGCTGCGGTCATATGCCGAACGTACGCCGAGCCGCCCGGGCCTCCCCCGGATAAAACGGCCGCCACCCGAACGGGTGGCCCCCCGCCGCCCCCTCACTCCACGAACAGCCCCCGCGCCGCCGCCTTCGCGTCGAACTCCTCCAGGCGGGCCTGGGCGTCGGGGAGGGCGTCGCACATCGCCTCCAGGAGGACGCGGCCCAGGAGCATGGGGGCGCAGGCCGTGTCGAAGGCCAGGCCGGTGCCGACCGGGGCCGGGAGGAGGAGGTCGGTGTGGTGGGCGACGGGGGCGAAGACGCTGTCGGCGACGGTGACGACGGTCAGGCCGGCCGTGCGGGCGTATTCGAGGGCGTCGACGACCTCGCGGGGATGGCGGGGCAGCGCGAAGCAGAGCAGGGCGCTCGCCCCGGCCCGTACGGCGGCGTCAACGCGGTCGGCGAGCATGGTGCCGCCCTCGTCCAGGAGGCGGACGTCGGGGTGGACCTTGCGGGCGAAGTAGGTGAAACCGGCGGCCTGGGCGGTGGCGGCGCGCAGGCCGAGGACGGGGAGCGGGCGGGAGGCCGCGAAGAGGCGGCCGGCCTCGATCACCGGGGACGGGTCGGCGAGGGCGGTGGCGAGATGGCGGAGGTTGTCGATCTCCGCCTGTACGGCCTGCTGGTACTCGTTGTACGAGCCGGTGTCACCGGGCTTCTCGGCGGGTGCGACCTCGCGCAGATGACGGCGGAGCGCCGGGTAGCCGTCGAAGCCGAGCGCGACGGCGAAGCGGGTGACGGACGGCTGGCTGACGCCGGCCAGTTCGGCCAGTTCGACGCTGGAGAGGAAGGGCGCATCGGCGGCCCGGCGGACCATGCAGTGCGCGATCCGGCGTTGGGTGGGTGTCAGCCGGTGGCCCTCGAAGAGTTTTTGCAGACGGGCGGCGGTGCCGGTGGCCGCACCGGCGGCGGTGCCGGTGCCGGTACCGGTGGCCGCTTCGGTGCCGGTACCGGCCTCCGTGCCTGTGCCGGCCTCCGTGACGGTCACCGCCTTCGTGGCAGTCACCGCCTCCGTGACGGTCACCGCCTCCGCGGCCGGTGCCCGGTCGCCCCCGCCCTTCGACTCGTCACCCCGCGACGCGCGATCCCCCGACGCGCGATCCCGCGACACGTCACCCCTCGACCCGTCGTCGGCCGCGCCGCCGATGCCACCGCCGTTGTCCCCGTCCCCGCTCATCGCCTCTTCTTCCCGGCCCGTTCGTGCGGGGCCTTGTCCTGTGTCGACCGACTGTACGGAATTCCTGGCCCGCGCCGGTCCGGGCTACGCGTACGGTTCCGGCCGTACGGGATCATCCCGGCCCGCGGACGCCGCGACGCATGCTCCCCGGCACCTCTCACAACCCCGCCAGCTCGTCCAGCAGCCCCGTCGCCACCGCGACATCGTCCGTCAGCGGGCGGTCCTCCATCCGCGGGTCGAGGGCCTCGGCGGCCAGCGCGAAGGCGGCGGCGAGCGGGAGGCCGGGCTCGGGTTCCAGGGAGCGCATGCGCAACGCCCTTACCGCGGCGACCAGTTCGCAGGCGAGGACCTGGCGGTAATACGTGCAGGCGCGCAGGGTCTGACGGGCGCCCAGTGAGGCGAAGCTGGCCTGTTCCTCGACGCCGCGGGAGAGGACGGCGTGGCCGAGCGAGGCGGGGTGGGAGACCGCGCGCATCTCGCCGAGCGCCGCGCCGGCCGCGTACTCCAGGATCATCACGCCGGAGCTGGCCGGCGCGGCATCGCCCAGGAACGGGCGCAGGCGGGTGAAGTCGGGCTCGGAGAGCGCGGCGAGGCGGGCGGTGGACAGCCGGGCGGTCTGCAGCACGGCCAGCCGGAAGGCGTCCAGGGCCAGCACCGCGTGTGCGGCGTAGAAGTTGCCGTGGTGGTAGGCGGCCTGGTCCTCGATGCTGATCAGCGGGTTTTCGGCGGCGGCGTTNCAGCACCGCGTGTGCGGCGTAGAAGTTGCCGTGGTGGTAGGCGGCCTGGTCCTCGATGCTGATCAGCGGGTTTTCGGCGGCGGCGTTCACCTCGACGGTGAGTACGGCGTCGAGGGTGTCGGCCGCGTCCAGCGCCGGGCCGTGTATCTGGGGGATGCAGCGGAAGCCGTAGGGGTCCTGGATGCGGCCCAGGGGCGGGGTGGGGCGGGGCGGGATGCCGGAGAGCGTGCGGATGCGCTCGGCGGCGGCCGCGGAGCCGGGGTGCGGGCGGGCGAGCATGACCGGCTCGGCGAAGGGTTCGTACGAGCCGCCGACCGCGAGGAGGGAGAGCGCGGCGATGGGGAGCGAGGCGGCCAGCAGCCGGCGCAGTTCGTCGAGGGCGAGCGCGGACTGGCCCAAGGTGAGTGCGTTGCTGCTGATCAGGGCGAGGGCGTCGTTGTTGTCGAGGGCGATGGGCGCGGGGGCCCGGCCGCCCCGGTCGCAGTGCCAGGGGTGTTCGCCGGCCAGTGCGAGGCCGGTCTGGGCGAGCGCGGCGAGGTCGCCGGTGCCGACCGCGCCGTGTTCGTTGACGACGGGGTGCGCGCCGGAGTCCAGGGCGGCCAGCAGGGAGGTGATGACGGCGGGGTTGAGGCCGGCGCCGCCCGCCAGCAGCTGGTTGGCGCGCACCGCGAGCATGGCGCGGACCTCGCGGCCGGGCAGCGGGTCGCCGATCGCGCCGGCGTGGCTGCGCAGCAGCCGTAGTCCGTGTTCGGCGTCGGCGGCCCCGACGTCCTCCGTACGGTTGGCCCCAACGCCGGTGCTGCGCCCGTAGACCCGGCCGGTGGCGGCGAGGCGGCGGGCGGTGTCCCAGGATTCCTCGGCGCGGGCAAGTGCCTTGGGGTCGGGCGCCGCGGGGTGCGCGGTGCGCTCCGCGAGGGCGGCGATATCGGCGGTGTGCAGCCCGGTGCCGTCGAGTGTGATGCGCCGGCCGGCCCGTCGACCGCTGTCCAGCATATGAGAAACCAAGGGGCTCAACTCCCTCTTATAACGCGCTTTGTGGACGGAAGTCCGACACCTCGTTCCGTACGGTGAATCGAAGTAACAGGCAATTAATGGGCGATGTAACAGGCGATTTACCCGCGCCTATTGACTTCTATTCACGCGCCTAAGACTCTGCATGACACTATGCAGGCCGGGCAAGGGGCAGCGGATGATCAAGTTCGACGCAGTCAGCAAGCGATACCCGAATGGCACAACCGCCGTGGACGATCTGTCCCTGGATCTCCCCGAGGGCGGCGTCACCGTCCTCGTCGGATCATCCGGATGCGGCAAGACGACCACCCTGCGGATGGTGAACCGCATGGTCGAGCCGACCTCCGGCACCATCAGCGTCGGCGGCCGCGACATCCTGGAGGCGGACGCCGCCGAGCTGCGCCGCGGCATCGGCTACGTCATCCAGCAGTCCGGCCTTTTCCCTCACCGTACGATCCTGGACAACATCGCGACGGTCCCGCTGCTGCTGGGCTGGGGCAGGCGCAAGGCGCGCGCCCGGGCCGCCGAGCTGCTGGAGCTGGTCGGTCTGCCGACCGACGCCGGCAAGCGCTATCCGCACCAGCTCTCCGGCGGCCAGCAGCAGCGCGTCGGCGTCGCCCGCGCACTCGCCGCCGACCCGCCCGTCCTGCTGATGGACGAGCCCTTCGGCGCGGTCGACCCGGTCGTGCGCACCCAGCTCCAGAACGAGCTGCTGCGGCTCCAGGAAGAACTGCGCAAGACCGTCGTCTTTGTCACCCACGACATCGACGAGGCGGTCCGCCTGGGCGACCGGATCGCGGTCTTCCGCACCGGCGGCCGGCTCGTCCAGTGCGCCGAGCCCGCCGAGCTGCTGGCCCGCCCCGCCGATGATTTCGTCGCCGACTTCCTGGGCGCCGAGCGGGGGCTGAAGCTGCTCTCGCTCACCACCCTCGCGGAGGTGCCGTACGCGCCCGGCCAGGCGATACGCGCGGACGAGCCGGTCGACAAGATCTCCCGCGACGGGGCGCGCTGGCGTCTGGTGACCTCCCCGCGCGGCGAACCGCTGGGCTGGCTGGACACCGACACACTGCCCAGCGGCGGGACGGCCGGCGAGGCTCGTCTGGAGGCCGTACGGGCGCTGCGGGACACCGACTCGCTGCTCTCGGCGCTCAACGAGGCGGTCTCCTCCCCGGCCGCCGCCGTCGCCCGGGTCACCGCCGACGGCATCCTGACCGGCCTCACCTCGCGCGACGCCATCCACGAGCGGGCCGGCCGCAGCCACGCGGAGGCAGGACGGGCGGCGGCCACCAAGGAAACCGCCCCTGACGCGCCCGCCACCAAGAACGCCACGCTCCGCAAGACCGCCCCCACCGCGGAGCGCCCCGCATGACCATCGAATGGGGCTGGTTCCCCGACCATGCCGACGAGATGACCCGCCTGACCGCGGACCACCTCGCCACCGCCGTGCCCGCCGTCCTCCTCGGCCTGCTGATCGCGCTGCCGCTGGCGGTCCTCGCGCACCGCGTACGGCCGCTGCGCGGCTTCGTCCTCGGCGCGTCCAACATCCTCTACACCATTCCCTCCCTCGCCTTCTTCGTCCTGCTGCTGCCGATCACCGGTCTGACCCGCACCACCGCGATCGTCGGTCTGACCGCATACACCCTGGTCGTGCTCGTACGGAACACCGTCGAGGGCCTGGACGCGGTCCCGGTCAAGGCCCGCGAGGCATCGAAGGCAATGGGGACCAAGCCGCTGCGCACCCTGCTCACCGTCGAGCTGCCGCTCGCCCTCCCGGTGATCATGGCGGGCGTACGGGTCGCCACGGTGATGTCCATCTCCCTTGTCAGCGTGGCGAGTTACATCGGATACGGCGGCCTCGGCCAGCTCTTCACCGACGGCTTCCAGCGCAACTACCCCACCCCGGTCATCGCCGGCGTGATCCTGACCCTGCTGCTCGCCCTGGTCGCCGACGCGCTGCTGGTGACCGTCCAGTGGCTGTGCACCCCCTGGCGGCGCGGCACCTCCCGGCAGCGCACCTCCAAGCTGTGGAAGCGGGCGTGACGTACCGATGCTCGAACTCCTGAAGAACCTCGCCTCCTGGCTGACCAGTCCGGCCCAGTGGTCGGGCCCCGAGGGCATCGCCACCCGCGTCCTGGAGCACCTGGAGTACTCGGTGCTCGCCACCCTGGCCGCGGCCGTGATCGCGCTGCCGATCGGTCTGCTCATCGGGCACACCGGCCGCGGCGCCTTCCTCGCCGTCAACCTCTCCTCCTTCGGCCGGGCGCTGCCCACCGTCGGCCTGGTCACCCTGGTCTTCCTCGCCGGCGGACTGAGCGTCTGGCCGGTGTATGTGTCCCTGGTCGCGCTCGCCGTGCCCGTGATCATCACCAATACGTACGCGGGCATGGCCGCCGTCGACCCCGAGGTCAAGGACGCCGCCAAGGGCGTGGGACTGCGCGGCCGCCAGATCCTGTGGCAGGTCGAACTCCCGCTGGCCCTCCCCTTGATCATGACCGGCGTACGGCTGGCGACCGTGCAGGTCGTCGCCACCGCCACCATCGCCGCCTACGTCAGCTTCGGCGGGCTGGGCCGCTATGTCTTCGACGGGCTGGCGCAGCGCGACCTGGTGCAGGTCCTGGGCGGTGCGGCCCTGGTCGCCGTGCTCGCCGTCGCCGCCGACCTGGCCCTGGGCGGCCTGACGCGGCTGCTGTTCCGCGGCCGCCCGGCCGCCGCCCGCTGAGCATCCGCCGCCCCCGCCCCTACGTACGTCCCGAGGAGCTCCGCCCATGAACCGTCGTACCGTCCTGACCGCCCTCCTCGCCGGCGCCTCGGCCCCGCTGCTGGCCTCCTGTTCCTCCGGCATCACCTCCCTCAAGGGGGACGGCGCCGGCGGTGACAGCGGCAACAGCAGCGGCGGACTGACCATCGGCACCGCCAACTTCACCGAGAACCAGATCCTCGGCTACCTGTACGCGGGCGTGCTGAACGCCGCCGGGGTCAAGACCACCGTCAAGCCCAACCTCGGCTCCCGCGAGATCGTGGTGCCCGCGCTGCGCTCCGGCGATATCGATCTGCTCCCCGAATACCAGGGCAGCCTGCTGCTCTATCTCGACAAGAAGGCCACCGAGACCGAGGCGGGCGCGATGCAGAACGCGCTGGCCACCGTGGTGCCGGACGGTCTCGAAGTCCTCCCGTACGCGGCCGCCGAGGACCGCGACAGCTTCGCGGTGACCCAGGAGACCGCCGACCGCTACGGCCTGAAGACGCTCGCCGATCTGCGCAAGGTCAACGGCAAGCTGGTGTTCGGCGCCGCCGCCGAGATGAAGAAGCGGGTCGTCGGGGTCGTCGGCCTCAAGGACCAATACGGCGTGGAATTCAAGGAATTCAAGGCGCTGGACTCGTCCGGGCCGCTGGTCAAGGGCGCGCTGAAGAAGGGCGATATCGACGTCGCCAATGTCTTCACCACCGATGTCGACATCGTGGAGAACGGCTGGGTGCTGCTCGCCGACCCCAAGAATCTGATCCCCGCCCAGCACATCGTCCCGCTGATCGCCTCCCGCAAGGCCGACTCCAAGGTCCGCAAGGCGCTCGCCCGCCTCGGCAACACCCTCACCACGCCCCAGCTCACCGAGCTCAACCGCCTTGTCGACAAGGAGAAGCGCGACCCGGACCGGGTGGCCGACGCCTGGCTGAAGAAGCACAAGCTGGGCTGAGGCGGGGCGGGCGGCCGGATCACCGTCCGCCGGCGGACGGCCGGGCTGCCGCACGATCCGGCTCCTACGCACACCCGCGCACGACGGTGCTCTGCGACGTACGCGCCCTGAAGGCCCCCGGCACCACCACCGTCGAGGCCCTGCTCCGCCTCCAGCTCACCGCCCGTCGGCTGGGGCACGGCATCCGGCTGCGCCACGTACCCGAAGCGCTCCGGACTGTCCTGACGGTGACGGGGCTGACCGAAGCCCTGCCCGTCGACCGCGCCCGGAAAGCGCCGCCCATCCCTCCCTGAACGGGCCGCTATGCCTCTTCGGCCTGGCCGCCGTACCGGAGCGGCAGACCGAACAGCGGGAACAGCCGCTCGGTGTCCAGGAACGAATTGAGTGCGGTGATCCGTCCGTCCGCCGTGTCGATGACCTGGATCGCCCAGGGCTCGCCGTCCGCGCGGTACTGCCCGAACGCCGGCCGGCCGTTCGCGGCGGCGACGGCCACCAGATGCGACCCCTCGCAGCCGTGGCCGGGACCGCGCAGCCACTTCAGGATGTCCTCGCGGCCGCGCAGCCACAGTGCGTACGGCGGCATGGAGAGCGTGGAGTCCTCGTGCAGCAGGGCCGTGAGGGCGTCCATGTCGAAGCGTTCGAAGGCGTCGACATAGCGGCCCAGCAGGGCCTGCTGGGCGTCGTCCAGGGGGCGCGGCGGTTCGCCGGCGGTGTCGCCGGACGCGGCGAGGGTGGCACGGGCCCGCTGCAGCGCACTGTTGACCGAGGCGACCGAGCTGCCCAGCAGCTCGGCGACCTCGCTCGCCGACCAGCTGAGCACCTCCCGCAGGATCAGCACCGCCCGCTGCCGTGGCGCCAGCCGCTGGAGCGCGGAGATGAACGCGAGCCGGACCGACTCCCGGGCGACGGCCGCCTCCGCCGGGTCCCCGGCGGACGCCAGCACCCGCTCGTCCGGGACCGGCCCGATCCAGGTCGCCTCGGGCAGACCCGCCCCGACCGGTGTGTCCACGCTCGACGGGGAGGCAAGATCCATCGGCCGGGCCCGGCGCCGGCTCCCCTTGAGCAGGTCCAGGCACACATTCGTGGCGATCCGGTACAGCCACGACCGCAGCGACGCCCGGCCCTCGAAGCGGTCGTAGCTCCGCCAGGCCCGCACCATGGTCTCCTGCACGGCGTCCTCGGCCTCGAAGGCGGACCCCAGCATCCGGTAGCAGTAGCCGGTCAGCTCGGTACGGTGCGCCTCCAGCCGGTCCGCCAACTCCCCGGCGGGCGCGCCCTGTTCGGCAGCGTCCGCCGCTGTGTCCCGGCTCGCCGCCGTGGCTTCGCTCATCGAGGACCGCTTCATCGAGGACCCGCCCCTCCGCCCGTCGGCCGACCACCGGCACCGCGCCCCGACGGTACCGGAGCACCCCGCACCAGTCTGCTCCCCCGGCGGGAGGCCCGCAGCCGGAGACCCACTTCGGAGACGTACGGCCAAAGACGTACAGCCGGAGCTTCGCATTCCGGGGCCCGCCCGCGGCACGCCGCCCTAAGGTGCGCGCATGACCGACCACACCGCCACCACCCGTGACACATACGACGCCATCGCCCCCGCGTACGCCCGGCGCTGGCGCTCCGCCCCGCCCCAGATAGCGGCCGAGGCCGACCGCCTCGTCGCACTGCTCCCCTCGGGCGCGAGGATCGCGGACATCGGCTGCGGACCCGGCCACCACACCTGCCTGCTGCGCGACCGGGGCTTCGAGGTCACCGGCTTCGATCTCTCCCGCGAGATGCTCGCCGCCGACGCCGTCCCCGGCCTCGTCCAGGCGGATATGCGCGCCCTTCCCCTGGCCCGTGCCGCCGTCGACGCGGTCTGGTGCGTGGCCGCGCTGCTCCATGTCCCGCGCCCCGAAGTCCCCATGGCACTGGGCGAGTTCGCCCGTGTCGTACGACCGGGCGGACCGCTCGTCCTGAGCCTCGCCGAGGGCGACGGCGACGGCTGGGAACCCGTCCCCTACGCCCCGGACCTCCGCCGCTGGTATGTCCAGCACCGCCTGGCCCCGCTCACCGCCCAGCTCGCCACCGCGGGCTTCACCGTGACCGGCCACACCCGCTGGTCCACCCACCGCGACTGGCTGATGGTGCGGGCGCGACGGGTATGAGAACGCGGGCGCCGCACCCAAAAGCCCGCTGGGCACCGCGCCCGAAGACTCGCCGGTCACCGCGCCCGGAGGACCGCTACTCCGCCACCCGCAGCGCCGACCCCCGCTCCGACAGGCGCGGGGCGCACAGGATGCGTTTACGGCGGACCCGGCGGCCCTCGATCGCGGCGACCGCGAGGCGGGCGGCCTCCTTGGCGATGTCGGTCAGACCCCAGTCGACGGTGGTCAGGGGCGGGGTCAGGACGCGGGAGACGGGGTGGTCGTCGAAGCCGACGACGGAGATGTCGCGGCCGACGGTCAGCGAGGCCTCGGCGGCGGCCGCGTAGACGCCGTACGCGATGGAGTCGGAGAAGCAGAAGACGGCGGTGGGCGGGGCGAGGCCGGCGGAGGTCTGCCGGCGGCCGTCCGGGCTGTTGGTCAGCACCCGGCGGGCGATCGCGGTCGCCTCGCCCAGCTCCTGGGCGCAGGGCAGGACTTCGACCTCGATACCGAGGCGGTCGGCGGCCTCGCGCACATAGACGTCGGCGGGCCGGTCGGGGGTGGAGGGGCCGGTGGGGGTGAGGACGGTGACGCGGCGGTGGCCCAGGCCGCGGAGGTAGTCCAGGACGGCGTCGATGCCGGCGCGGTTGTCGAAGAGCACCTCGCCGGCCGTACGGGCCCGGCTCAGCGCATCGCCGATGGAGACCACCGGCACGGCGTCGGCGATCTTCGACCAGCCTTCGGCGGACGGGTCGACGGGCGAGACCAGCAGACCGTCCACGCGCTGGTCGCGCAGCTGCTTGGCGAGCGCGAGCTCGCGCTCGGGGTCGCCGCCCGCGTCGAGGATCAGCGCATAGCGGTCGCCGGCCAGCAGCTCGCGCCCTATCGCGGCCATCAGCTGCTGCTGCCAGAGGTCCTGAAGATCGCCGGCGAGTACGCCGACCGTGCTCGTACGGCCGCTGGCGAGGGCGCGGGCGATCGGGTCGGCCTCGTAGCCGAGCTCGGCGGCGGCCTTGCGCACCCGCTCCTCGGTCTCCTTGGAGACATGCTTGCCGCGCAGCGCGTAGGAGACGGCTGCGGTGGAGAGTCCGGTGGCCTCGGCCACCTCGCGGAGGGTGGTGCGCTTATTGGGCCTGGCCATGTCCGGAAGCCTACCCAAGGAGGGCGCGGCACCTCGCCACCGAGCCGTTACGCCCTTGACAGCGAAGCCTGTTAACCGCTTCACTTAAACGCATCAGTTAAGCGGTTAAGTGAAGCGGTTGAGGAGGCTCGTGCCCACCGACGTCCACCAGCACATCTGGCCGCCCGAGTTCGTCGCGCTGCTGCGGGCGCGCACCGCCCCACCGCGGCTCGACGGCTGGACGCTACACCTGCCCGGGGAACCTCCGTACGCCGTCGGCCCCGCCGACCACGACATCGCCGCCCGCGCCCGGCTCGCCCGCGCCGACGGCCTCGATCTGGCCCTGGTGTCGCTCTCCAGCCCGCTCGGCATCGAATATCTCCCGCCCGAGGAGGCCGCACCGCTGCTCGCCGCCTTCCACGACGGCGCGCTGGACCTGCCCGCCCCCTTCGGCGTCTGGGCCTCGGCCTGCCTCTCGGCCCCCGAACCGGACACCGAGGCGCTGCGGCGCGAGCTGACCCGCGGCTGCGTGGGGCTCCAGCTGCCGGCCACCGCGCTGCTCGACGCCGCGGGCTGGGCCCGCTGCGCGCCGCTGCTGGATGTCACTGCCGAGCTGGACAAGCCGCTGTTCATCCACCCCGGCGCGGCCCCTCCCGCCGACGCCGGCGCGCCCGCCTGGTGGCCCGCCCTGGTCCCCTACCTCCAGCAGATGCACGCCTCCTGGTTCGCCTTCCGCGCCTTCGGCCGGCCGCGCCACCCGGATCTGCGGGTCTGCTTCGCGGCGCTGGCCGGTCTGGCGCCGCTGCACGGCGAGCGGCTGGTCGCACGCGGCGGCGGCCGGGACCGCGGCCGGGTGGACGCAGGCGCCTTCTACGAGACGTCCTCGTACGGAACCCGCGCGGTGGACGCACTCGTACGGGCCGTCGGCATCGATGTGGTCGTCAGCGGCAGCGACCGCCCGTACGCCGAACCCGTGATCCCCGACCTCGGCGCGGATGCCGCCGTCCACGCCCTGCGTACCGCCAACCCGGCCCGCCTGCTGGGCCCGATGAAAGGAGCCCGTTCATGACGTACCGCACCTCCCAGGCCGACGCCGCCCGTGAGGTCCCCGACGGCGAGCAGCCGTTCACCACACTGCCCGAGCGCAATCTCGAAAAGCACGAGCTGCAGGCCCTGGTCGACGAGCTCGCGGCCCGCCCGGACCTGTGGCGCGAGCAGGTCGCGTTCTCCGACAGCGAGCGCCACTACGCATCCCTGTACCGCGATGAGTTCGTCGACGTCTGGCTGCTGTGCTGGACCCGGCAGAACGACACCGGCTGGCACGACCACGACATCTCCTCCGGGGCGGTGCGCGTCGTCCAGGGCGTACTGACCGAGTCCAACCCCCGGATCGGCGGCGAGCATCTGGCCACCGCCGTCGGCGCGGGCGCCTCCTTCTGCTTCGGCCCCGACCACATCCACCGCCTCACCGGTGCGACCGACGACGCGGTCTCCGTCCACGCCTACTCGCCGCCGCTGTGGCGCCTGGGCCAGTACGACATCACCGGGGACGGGCTGATGCGACGGGTGTCGGTCTCGTACGCGGACGAGCTGCGGCCGATGGGCGAGGTGCCGGCGGCCTGAGGCCCGGCCTCGCCCCGGGGCCTGACGCTCGGCCCCTCCTCGCGGCCTGACGCACGACCCCCGCCCCCGGGCCCGACGCGCGCCCCCGCCCGGGGCCGGACGCCGCTCGTTACCTCTAATTAACTCCCACCTATTGACCTTCCATTCATCGCCGTTGATCCTGCATGAATCCATACAGGCAAACGCGAGGCGGCATTCATGGCAGGTGTGGTGGAACAACGCTCGATCGACGTCGTCCCCGACGACGAACGGCACGGCAGCGCGGTCAGCCAGTTCACGCTCTGGCTGGGCGCCAATCTCCAGATCACCGCCGTCATCACCGGCGCGCTAGCCGTCGTCTTCGGGGCGAACGCGTTCTGGTCGCTGATCGGGCTGCTGCTCGGCAACCTCCTGGGCGGTGCGGTGATGGCACTGCACTCCGCGCAGGGACCGCGGCTCGGACTGCCGCAGATGATCACCTCGCGGGCGCAGTTCGGCGTCCGCGGGGCGGTGGTCCCACTGGCGCTGGTGATCGTGATGTACATCGGCTTCTTCGCCAGCGGCAGCGTGCTGGCCGGCCAGGCGGTCGGTGAGCTGACGCACCTCGGCGAGACGCCCGGGATCGTGCTCTTCGCCGCGGTCACCGCCGTCGCCGCGGCCATCGGCTACCGCCTCATCCACACCCTCGGCAAGATCGCCGGGCTCGTTTGCGCACTGGCCTTTGTCTACCTCGGCATCCGGCTCGTACAGCGCGCCGACATCGGCGCGCTGCTGCACGACCACCGCTTCGGGCTGCCGGTCTTCCTGCTCGCCGTCTCGCTCTCGGCCTCCTGGCAGCTGGCGTTCGGCCCGTACGTCGCCGACTACTCGCGCTACCTCCCGCGGCACACCTCGACGCGCGCCACGTTCTGGTGGACGCTGTCCGGCTCGGTGATCGGCTCGCAGTGGTCGATGACGTTCGGCGCGCTGGCGGCCGCCGCGGCGCCCGCCGCGTTCGTGGGGCACGAGGTCGGCTACATCGTCGGCCTCGGCGGCGCCGGGCTGATCGCCTCGTTCCTCTACTTCGTGATCGCCCTCGGCAAGCTCACCATCAACATCCTCAACACCTATGGCGGCTTCATGTCGCTGGTCACCAGCGTCAGCGGCTTCCGCGGGCAGCGCACGCTCTCGCCGCGCGGCCGCGCCGCCTACATCGCCGGGATCATGGTGGCCGGCACCGCCGTCGCCCTCCTGGGCAAGGACTCCTTCCTGACGTCCTTCAAGGACTTCCTGCTCTTCCTGCTCACCTTCTTCACGCCCTGGTCGGCGATCAACCTCGTCGACTACTACCTGATCTCCAAGGAGCGCTACGACATCCCGGCGCTCAGCGACCCCGGCGGCCGCTACGGCGCCTGGAACGCCCGGGCGCTGACGGTCTACGCCGTCGGCGTGCTCGCCCAGCTCCCGTTCCTGGCCACGCACTTCTACACCGGCCCGCTGGTGGAGCCGCTGGGCGGCGCCGATATCTCCTGGCTGATCGGACTCGCCGTACCGGCCGTCCTGTACTGGCTGGCCGTCCGCCGCGACACCGCGCGCATCCCGGAACCCGCAGCGCACGACGGCGAAGCGGCCCCCGCCGCATTGGGGGGCTAGCCCTACCGCGCCGCCCGCCCGCCGACCGTAATCTCACCACCATGGCGACACACGACCCCGATCTGCGGAAAGAACTCGACGCGACCCTTCAGACCCGCAAGGAGCTGGGGCCGGAGTACGAGTCGGAACTGGTGGAGTCCTTCTTGGAGAAGCTGGACAAGAACGTCGACCGGCGGGTGCGGCGGCAACTCGCCGAGCAGCAGGTGCAGGTGGCGCGCGGCGACCGGCCGCCGCGCCGGGAGGTCGCCGGCCGGGACTTCTGGGAGCGGTTCGGGGTCGCCGCCCTCTCACTGGTGCTGGCCGTCCCGCTGTCCGCGATCGCCGCGGTCAATGCCGGGCTGCCGGGTCTGCTGGTGTGCTGGGCCGGGATCGTCGGCGTCAACGCCGTCCACAGCGTGGGCCTGCGGAATCTGCTGCGGCCGCGTACGAACCACCAGGACGGGGAGTGGGACTGACGCTCCGCCAGGACGGCGAAGGCAAGAGAGGTGTTGCGGGGACCGCCGGCACCCCGGCGGAGCCGGGGGCGGGACGACGGCGGTCCCCGCAAGGGACGCGATCCGGGTCAGGGCCGGTCTTCGCATCCGGGTGGCGATCATGGAGGTCCGGGAGCCGCTCCGGAGGTCCGTATCGCCATGGACATCAATGTGCCTGACGAGTGTTAAGCCCGTGCTGCGAGCACATGACGCATACGTACACCTTGCGGCGACGGCCCGTTTCCTGACGGCCACTTGACGCCGTGCCGGATCCGGAAGGGGCGGCCGCCACGCGGGCGGCCGCCGGGGTCCGCCGCTACTTTCCGGCTTCGCGCGCCAGGTAGGCCAGCAGGTCCTGCCGGCTCACCACGCCCTTCGGCTTGCCCTCGACGAGGACGATCGCCGCATCCGCGTTCTCCAGGACCGCCATCAGGTCGGCGACCGGCTCGCCCGAGCCGACCTGCGGCAGCGGCGGGCACATGTGCTTCTCCAGCGGGTCGCTCAGCGAGGCGCGCTGGGTGAACAGCGCGTCCAGCAGCTCCCGCTCGACGACCGAGCCGACGACCTCGGCGGCCATCACATCAGGGTGCCCGGCGCCCGGCTTGACGATCGGCATCTGCGAGACGCCGTACTCGCGCAGGACCTCGATCGCCTCGCCGACGGTCTCCTCCGGGTGCATGTGCACCAGCGAGGGCAGCGCGCCCTCCTTGTGCGCCAGCACCTCGCCGACCCGGGCGGCGGGGCCGCCCTCCTCCAGGAAGCCGTAGTCGGCCATCCACTCATCGTTGAAGATCTTGGACAGATAGCCGCGGCCGCTGTCGGGCAGCAGCACGACCACCACATCGTCCGGGCCCAGCCGCGAGGCGACCTCCAGCGCGGCCACCACGGCCATCCCGCAGGAGCCGCCGACCAGCAGGCCCTCCTCCTTGGCGAGCCGCCGGGTCATCTGGAAGGCGTCCTTGTCCGAGACCGCGACGATCTCGTCCGCGACCGTACGGTCGTAGGCCGTCGGCCAGAAGTCCTCACCGACGCCCTCGATCAGATACGGGCGCCCGGAGCCGCCGCTGTAGACCGAGCCCTCCGGGTCGGCGCCGATGACCCGGACCGCACCGTCGCTGGCGTCCTTGAGATAACGGCCGGTGCCGCTGATCGTGCCGCCGGTGCCGACGCCCGCCACGAAGTGGGTGATCCGCCCGTTCGTCTGCGCCCACAGCTCGGGTCCGGTCGTCTCGTAGTGCGAGCGCGGATTGTTCGGGTTGCTGTACTGGTCGGGCTTCCAGGCACCGGGCGTCTCACGCACCAGCCGGTCCGAGACGTTGTAGTACGAGTCCGGGTGCTCGGGGTCCACGGCGGTCGGGCAGACCACCACCTCGGCGCCGTACGCCCGCAACACATTGATCTTGTCCGTGGACACCTTGTCCGGGCAGACAAAGATGCACTTGTAACCCTTTTGCTGGGCCACGATCGCGAGCCCGACGCCGGTGTTCCCGGACGTCGGCTCGACAATCGTGCCGCCCGGCTGCAGCTCACCCGACTGCTCGGCGGCCTCGATCATCCGCACCGCGATCCGGTCCTTGACCGAACCGCCGGGGTTGAAGTACTCGACCTTCGCCAGGACGGTGGCCTGGATGCCTTTGGTCACGTTGTTGAGCCGCACGAGCGGGGTGTTGCCGACTAGCTCAATCATCGAATCGTAAAACTGCACGGTGGTCTCCGCGGTCGGGGGCACGCTCTCCTGCGCCCGTGCCGCCAGCCTATTGCCCGGGTCCGTTCGGGCGTGTCTTTCGGCCCGGGGAGCGGACCCGCCGTGAGCTGATGGACACGCCGGGGAAGGATGCGTTGCGTTCCGTGCGGGAACGGGCAACACCCTGTGGAGGAGTTCTTGCTGTTTCAAGAGCGCGTCCGGCCCCCGGGCCGTGGCGCGCACGCGCTGCACGGGGAGGTGCCCGGCCCATGCCGATGACGATGTCCAGGGCGAGAGTGGCCCGGCGGATCGCCACCGCCGCCGCGTTCGGCGGGGGCGGGGTCGGCCTGCTCGGCGTCGCCACCGTGGGAGTGCTGCTGACCGAGGTCCGGCTGGCCCGCCGTACGGTCGGCGGCTCCAGCGACATTCCGCCGTGCGCCGACGGCCGCTACGGCGCCGCCTTCGGCCACCGCACCGACCGGCCACCGCTCCGGCTCGGCTTCCTCGGCGACTCCACCGCCGCGGGCCAGGGCGTGCACCGCGCCTCGCAGACGCCGGGCGCACTCCTCGCCTCCGGCCTGGCCGCGCTCTCCGAGCTGCCCGTCGACTTCCGCAATGTGGCGCTGCCCGGCGCGCAGTCCGACGATCTGCCGCGTCAGGTGGCCCTGATGCTGGCGGACGGCACCGGGACCCCGGACGTCTGCGTCATCATGATCGGCGCCAACGATGTCACCCACCGGATGCCGCCCGCCCAGTCCGTACGCCATCTGTCCGAGGCGGTGCGCGCCCTCAGCGCGGCCGGCTGCGAGGTGGTCGTCGGCACCTGCCCGGATCTGGGCACCATCGAGCCGGTCTATCAGCCGCTGCGCTGGGTGGCCCGGCGGCTCTCCCGGCAGCTGGCCGCCGCCCAGACGATCGGTGTGATCGAGAGCGGCGGCCGGACGGTCTCGCTGGGCGATCTGCTCGGCCCCGAGTTCGAGGCGCATCCGCGGGAGCTGTTCGGGCCGGACAACTACCACCCGTCGGCCGAGGGCTACGCCACCGCCGCGATGGCTCTGCTGCCGACGCTGTGCGCCTCGCTCGGCCTGTGGCCGGAGGAGGAGCGTCCGGAGCCCGCCCGCGGCGAGGGCATCCTGCCGGTCGAGCAGGCGGCCGCTGAAGCCGCTTCCGAGGGCGGTACGGAGGTCACCGCCTCCCGCGCGCCCTGGGCGCTGCTCAAGCACCGCAGGCGCCGCCAGCTGCCGACGGAGGAGCCCACAGACCGGTCGTCCGTCACGGGATGACGGGGCGGCCGCCGGGCAGGCGCGAAGCGGTACGGGAGGGCCCGTACGGGAATACCCGGCGGCCCTTCCCCGTTCCCATAAGCGCCCGCTTAGAAAAGAGGTCCGCATCACAGCACGGACCCCGTGACCTCAGCACTACGTGCAGGTAACTTCCCTCACAGTCCGCCCTTTCCCGCGCACTTGGAGCCGTGTGATGCCCGAAGCCGTGATCGTCTCAGCCGCCCGCTCCCCGATCGGCCGCGCCTTCAAGGGCTCGCTCAAGGATCTGCGTCCGGACGACCTGACCGCGAAGATCATCGAGACCGCCCTCGCCAAGGTCCCCGAGCTGGACCCGAGGGACATCGACGACCTGATGCTCGGCTGCGGCCTGCCCGGCGGCGAGCAGGGCCACAACCTCGGCCGCATCGTGGCCGTCCAGATGGGGATGGACCACCTCCCGGGCTGCACCGTCACCCGTTACTGTTCCTCCTCGCTCCAGACGACCCGGATGGCGCTGCACGCCATCAAGGCCGGCGAGGGCGATGTCTTCATCTCGGCCGGTGTCGAGATGGTCTCGCGCAGCGTCAAGGGCAGCTCCGACGGTCTGCCCGACACCCACAACCCGCTGTTCGCCGACGCCGAGGCCCGTACCGCGGCGCGCGCCGCGCAGGAGGGCGCCGACTGGCACGACCCGCGCGAGGACGGCCTGATCCCGGACGCGTACATCGCGATGGGCCAGACCGCGGAGAACCTCGCCCGTCTCAAGGGCGTCACCCGCCAGGACATGGACGAGTTCGGCGTGCGGTCCCAGAACCTCGCCGAGAAGGCCATCAAGGACGGCTTCTGGGAGCGGGAGATCACCCCCGTCACGCTGCCCGACGGCACAGTCGTCTCCACGGACGACGGCCCGCGCGCCGGTGTCACCGTCGAGGGCGTCTCCGGCCTCAAGCCGGTCTTCCGCCCCGACGGCCTGGTGACCGCCGGCAACTGCTGCCCGCTGAACGACGGCGCCGCGGCGCTGGTCATCATGTCCGACACCAAGGCGCGCGAGCTGGGCCTGACCCCGCTGGCGCGGATCGTCTCCACCGGCGTCTCGGGCCTGTCCCCCGAGATCATGGGGTACGGCCCGGTGGAGGCCAGCAAGCAGGCGCTCCGGCGCGCCGGCCTGTCGGTCTCCGACATCGACCTGGTCGAGATCAACGAGGCGTTCGCCGCCCAGGTGATCCCCTCCTACCGCGACTTGGGCATCGACCTGGACCGGCTGAACGTCAACGGCGGCGCGATCGCCGTCGGCCACCCCTTCGGCATGACCGGCGCCCGCATCACCACCACCCTCATCAACTCCCTTCAGTGGCACGACAAGCAGTTCGGCCTGGAGACGATGTGCGTGGGCGGCGGCCAGGGCATGGCGATGGTCATCGAGCGGCTGAGCTGAGCTGCAGCGGAGGGTAGGGGGCGGGCGCGAGGAACGAGCGCCCGGCACCTGCCCGCAGCGGAAGCGAAGCTCAGCGCGACCAAAAGCACGAGCGGCTGAGCTGAGCGGAGGGCGGGGACTCCGCCCCCCGGCTCGTTCGAAGGGTGTGCGCGGGAAAACGGACCAACTTCCGCCCCGCGCACACCCTTCGCTGTCGTATGAACACGGGCGGCGACACGGCGTGACCTGCGTCACGCGTTAACAAGATCGCGACCCAATCTCCCCCAGGATTGTGACCAACGCCCTGGGGGAGAAGCGTTCTTGCAGGTCAGCATGGGGTCACCCCAATGTATGAGGCCTGTCGCCCCCAGCATTTCGGGACATAGTGCACTGGGAGCGGTCGCCGACGCCCGGCAGCCTGATGTAGGAAGTCGGAGAACATTCTGCTAACGGGAGTACGCCGGTGAGCGAGCCGCCACCAGGAGTAGCCCCGTGAGCGAGCGCATCAAGGGGCTCACCCCGACCCAAGGCCGGGGGAAGTCCGTTCGGCGATGCGCGGCCCGTGGGATCCGGGCCGCCGAGCGAAGTGGGGAGGACGCATGAGCGAGCGCCACATGGGGGTCACCCCGGCCGAAGGCTGGGGGCCAATCACCGAACGGTGCGCGTCTCGCACATGCGAGACCGAACAAAGAGAGGTTTCGGCATGAGCGTCACCACCCTCGTCCTGCTGCTGGCCGCGGTCGTCGCCGTCACGCTGGGCGCCGTCGCCCTGCACACCGCCCGCGCGCTGCGCCGCCAGATCGCCGAGCTGCACGCCGAGCTCGTCGCCGCCCGTCAGGACGCCGCCGCGCGCACCGGGACGGCAAACGCAGCAGACGCAGCCACCGCGACCATCCCGGCCGCCCGCACCACCCCGGCCGTCGAGACCCCGCTCGCGGACATACGTGCCGCGGTCGCGGACGCACTCGCCGAGGAGCGGGAGCGCGAGCTGGCCGAGGCGCGCGCCTTCTGGGCCGCGCAGGAGGCCAGGGACGCCGCCGACGCCCCGTCCCTGCTGGGCGGTCTGGTCGGCCTCGGTGACGAGGGCCCGCTGGACGCCCGCGCCGACCAGCGCGAGCTGCCCGAGCGGCCGGAGCTCGACCGGTTCGACACCCAGCCGTTCCTGCCCCGCCAGGCGGACCTGGCCGGCCTGGAGCCGCTGCTTGGTCCGGACGCCCTGGAGGCGATGGACACCCTGGAGTCCATGGAGGCGCTGGAGGCCCTGGACGCTCCGGAGTTGGAGCCCGTCGAGGAGACCGAGTCCGCCGAGCTGGCCGCCGCGCGCCGGCGCCACCCCTCGCACCCGGACTTCTCACCCTCCCCCGTGATCGGCGACCACGAGCGCACCGTCGCGCGCCTGGAGGAGCTGGCCCGGCAGGCCACCCCGCTCGCGGACGTCCGCCCCGGCCCGCTGGGCACCCTGGATGTCTACGTCTTCGCCGACGGCACCACGCTCTGTCTGACGCCCGGACAGCGCGAGACCGCGGACCGCGTCGCCGGCGCACTGCACTCCGGCCGCGCCCCGGTGCTGCTGGGCGGCTCCGGTATCTCCGGCGCGTACGCGCTGACCTTCTCCTGGGGCGAGAGCCGCGACGAGAGCGTCTACATCCTCGCCGACCGCGTCATCGCCTCGCTCTGACCCGGCGCGGCGGCGCGAGAGGCGCGCCCTAGCAGCGTTCCGCCGCCGCCCTGACCCCTCGCACGGCCTCCGCCAGCTCTTGGGCGGGGGCCACTTTCGCGTCAGAGTCGGCCGGCGCGTCGGCCACCCGGGCCGCCGCGGCCCGCAGCGCCTCGACCAGATCATGGCCGGCCACCGCCAGCTGATCACCGGCCGCGAACATCCCGGCGTCCGGCAGCTCGCGCGGCGGCTCCCCCGGCCGCTCGATCAGCTGCGCACGGGTCGCCAACTGCCGCGCCAGCGCAAGCCCTTCGGCCGCGGCGCCTTGGCCGAGCCTGCTCTGCGGCATCGACCTGAGGCGGTCGGCGAGGGCGTCCACGGCGGTCTGCAAGGGGGTCACGTCAAGCACGCAGTGAGCCTATGCGCCACTCCCGGGTGGTTGCCAACGGCGGAACGCTCAGGCACGGTGTGCTGAAGAACCAGCATCGACCGCGTCCGGAGGCGCCGATGTCTCAGCTCTTCTCCGAAGAGACCCACCGGAACATGCTCTCCCGTATCCCGCACTGCACCGGCCGGGAAATCTCCGACTGGCTCCGCACCGTTGACGAAGGCCCCGCTCTCTTCCGTTTCGACGAAAAGGTCAGCTGGCTCCGTGGCGAGCACAACCTCGCCTACGGACATGCCAAGGCGATCGTCCATGAACACGACCTCAGGCGCGCCGCGCGCAAGTTCTGATCCGCGGTGACGGGCTCAGCGCCCCTTCCGGCACTGAACGCGCCGCACGCACCATACTCAACCCACTCAACGACGAAGGGCCCGCAGGCTGCTGCCCGCGGGCCCTTCGTCGCGCGCAGCGAGCGCGCCGTGCGAGGTCAGTCGCCCCGGAGGATCGAGATCAGCCGCAGCATCTCCATGTAGATCCACACCAGGGTCAGCGTCAGACCGAACGCCGCGAGCCAGGACTCCTCGCGCGGCGCACCGTAGGCGATGCCGTCCTCGACCTGCTTGAAGTCCAGGGCCAGGAACAGCGCGCCGAGGACCACGCCCACGACGCCGAAGAGGATGCCCAGGCCACCGCTGCGGAAGCCGAGGCCCTCGCCGCCGCCGAACACCATGAACATCAGGTTGACCAGCGACAGCAGGACGAAGCCCATGGCCGCGATCATCACGAAGCGGGTGAAGCGGGCGGTGACCCGCACGATCCGCGTCTTGTAGGCGACCAGCATGGCGACGAAGACCGCCATCGTGCCCAGCACCGCCTGCATGGGGGCGCCGTTCATCTTCGGCAGGTCGTTGATGAAGCCGCTGAGCGCGCCGAGGAAGAGACCCTCCAGCGCCGCGTACGACAGGATCAGCGCGGGCGACGGCTTGCGCTTGAAGGACTGGACGAGCCCCAGCACCATCGCGACCAGGCCGGCGCCGATGGCGAAGCCGAGGTTCTCGGTCAGGAACAGCCAGCCGACGGTGGCGCCCGCGACGACCGTGCCGAGCGTCATGCCCGTACGCGCGACGACATCGTCCATCGTCATCGGGCGGGTCTGCGGGGTGTACTGCGGCGGTGCCTGGGTGACGGGCTGCTGGCCCTGGGCGTACGGGTTGTCCGTGCCCTGCGCGTAGGGGTTGCCGCCCTGCGCGTAAGGGTTCGTGCCGGCGTACGGGTTCGCGGTGGGGCCCCCGGCCTGCGGCGGTGCGTTGAAGCCCGCGTAGCCGGTGTCGCGGCTGAACCCCCGTCGCGAGAAGACCGGGTTGCTGCTCCTCATCTCACTCCTCCATGGCCGCCCTGCGCGGCCTTGACGGCAAGCGTAATGGCTTGGCAAAGGCGCGTCGCTAGTTCTTGAGCAGGATCTTTCCCTGAGCCCGGGCTGACGCCTCCGCCATGGGGAGGACGTATGGGAGGCCCCGGACGTGCCCGGACCGGGGGCTGACGACGCCACCGTTGCCGTCTTGTGTTGTCGTCGCGTACCGCCGATTGCCGTCGTGCGCTGGCGTCGTGACGGAATCCGATGAATGTCTGATCGCAACGGACGTCACATACCCCGCAGGCAACCGATTCACGGGAGCGGCCGTCTTCCCTGCTGGCCCGGAACCAGCCCTGGTGGGCGGATCTCCAGAGATGACGCATGGTCAAGATCCGAACACCGGAGTGCCCCTTCCCGGTGCGCCGACAGCTCACTGTCCGTAGCGCTATGGGTGCGATCGGTTTATCGCGAGGGTACAGATGGGGCTATTCTGGCGGGAAACAGCAGCGAAAGAGGGTTGAGGTGCCTGTGCCTGACGTCTCAGTAGTCGTCATCGTCTACAACGACGCCGACCGGTTGCCGACCGCGGTCCAGTCCGTGCTGGATCAAACGCTCCGGGACGTCGAGGTGGTGATCGTCGACGATTGCAGCACCGACCGTTCTTTCGAAGTGGCGCAGCACCTCGCGGCCGCCCATCCGGGGCGCGTCAGAGCCTTCCAGCTGCCGGAGAACAGCGGTGCCGGAGGCGAGCCGCGGAACGTCGGCATCCAGCACACCGAGGGCCGCTACGTCATGTTCCTGGACAGCGATGACGTCCTGGAGGTCAACGCGTGCCGGAATATGCTGGAGGCCGCGGAGGAATCCGGGTCGGACATCGTTTCCGGTCTGTGCGTCCGGCTGCACAAGGACACCCGCAACCAGAAGCGGGACGAGTGGTATTCCTGGCTGTACTCCACGACCCGCACGCTGGAGTCCGTCACGGAATTGCCGGACCTGTTTGTGTGGGACACCCTTTCCACCAACAAGTGCTACCGCCGGGATTTCCTTGTCGAGAACGATCTCCGATTCCCCAAGGGGATGTTCTACGAGGACCTGATGTTTATCGCCGATGCCTATCTCGCGGCGCGGCGCATCACCTTGATTCCCAATCAGGTCTATTTCTGGCATGTGTTCGAGCGGGCCGCCGTGAAGTCGGTGACGAACCGGCGCCACGAAATGACGAACTATGCGCACCGGCTGGAGATCCACCGGCGTATCGACGCTCTGCTGGCCGAGCGCGGGCTGACCGAGATGAAGCTCGCCAAGGACGTCAAATTCCTCAAGCACGATCTGGTACTGCATCTGCGGGATCTGCCGTTCCGGGACGATTCCTACCGCCGGGAATTCGCCGAACTCTCCCAGGAATACCTCGCAAGCATTGCTCCCGAGGCGTATGCGCGCGTCCAGCCGATACAGGCCATCTGCGCGTATCTGCTCCAGCAGGGTGACTGGGACAATCTGATCCCGGCCGTGGACACCCTCATCAACCGCGACAAGGTCTCCTCGCCGCTCGCCGAGCACGACGGCCGGATCTACTGGTGCGACGGCCACTTCGATGACGCGTTCGGGCGCGACGTGCTGGACGTGACCGACATCGGCTACCACGAGAAGCCGGTCAACCAGCTGTTCCTGCGCAATCAGCTGACCCGCTTCAGCGCGTCCGGCAGGACCGTCTCGCTGGCCGGGCGGATCACCAATCCGCTCGGCGTCATCCCCGCCGGCGCGCAGCTGAAGGGTGAGCTGGAGTTCAGCGCACGGCGGCGCAGTCTGCAGTCCTTCCAGTTCCCGGTGCGGGCGCTGCGCCATGAAGGTGACACCGTCTTCTGGGAGACCGCGGCGGACCTCACCGCCAAGCTGCGCCCGCTGGGCATCGTCGACACCATCTGGGACGTACGTCTGCGCCTGGCCGTGGACGGGGCGCGCACCACGACCCGGCTCACCGTCGCCGACACCGAGCTGTCCGGCGGGCTGCCGGTCCGGCCGCGGCTGACGCGGATGGTCGCCGATCATCTGGAGCCGCATGTCTCGGCCAAGGGCCATCTGGCGTTCCGCCTGGTCAGCGAGGGCCGCAACGGCGAGCGGGTGCAGGAACTGATCACCCGCGGAGTGCGCGGCAAGCCGGGGACGCTGGCCAAGACCGGCTATCGCAAGGCGAAGGAGCTGCGCAAGAAGGTCACCTCCGGCGACAACAAGCTCCGCGCCTATCACGAGGTGTTCAGCCGGCTGCCGATCAAGAAGCGCACGGTGGTCTTCGAAAGCCACCTGGGCAAGCAGTACAGCGACAGCCCGCGCGCCATCTACGAGGAAATGCGCCGGCAGGGCCTGGACTTCGAGGCGATCTGGTCGTACAGCGGGTCCCCGAAGGCGTTCCCGAAGGACGTCACGCTCGTCCGGCGCTGGTCGCTGCCGTATCTCAAGGCGCTGGCGCAGGCCGAGTTCTGGGTGGACAACCAGAGTTACCCGCTCAAGCTCACCAAGCGCCCGGAAACCACCTACATCCAGACCTGGCACGGCTCGGCGCTGAAGAACATGGGCTTCGACCAGCCGACGCTGAAGGCGCAGACCCGGCAGCAGCAGGCGGAGCAGCAGCGTTCGCTGGACCGCTTCGACCGTTTCCTGATCCGCTCCGAGCACGATGTGCACACCCTTGCCCGGGCCTTCCGGCTCAAGGAGAAGACGCTGCTGCGGGTGGGTTACCCGCGCAATGACGCGCTGGTGCGTACCCGGAAGCGGGAAGCGGAGCTGGGGCAGCGTGAACGCGGGCCGCTGGCCGCGCAGTTGGGCATTCCCGACGACAAGACCGTACTGCTTTACGCGCCGACGTTCCGCAAGGCGGGGGGCCGGCACGGGCGCTTCGAATTGCCCTTCGACGTGGAGCGTTTCGCCGACCAGTTCGGCGACCGCTATGTCCTCCTGGTGCGCTCGCACTACCTCAATCATGTGGTGCTGCCACCGACCGTGGAGGGCCGGGTCATCGACGTCTCGGCACGCCACGATGTGACGCCCCTGCTGGCGCTGGCCGACGGGCTGATCACCGACTATTCGTCGGTGATGTTCGACTATGCGCTGCTCGACCGGCCGTTGGTGTTCTTCACCTACGACTACGACGAGTATGTGCACGAGGGCCGGGGCACCTACTTCGATCTGCTGGAGCATGCGCCGGGTCCGGTGGTCCATACCGAGGACGATTTCCACGAGACGATCAAGTCGTTCGAGACGCAGGCTCTGGAATACGCGAAGAGCCGCAAGGAATTCGTCGCCAAGTTCGGAGAATACGACCAGGGCGACGCCGCTCAGAGCATCGTCGATCAGTTCTTTGCGCAGTGGAGCCGTTGATGACCGAGTCGTACGCAGCCGAGCCGCGGGACATCTTCTTCGTCTCCAACAGCGTCAACGAGCTGGGCGGCATCACCAGTTGGTCGCACCAGATGGCCCATCTGTTCAGCGAGCGGGGCCACCGGGTGCACATCGTCGGCGTGGTGCCGCCGCCCGAGGGGCGGGTCCACGAGCTGGCCGACGATCTGCCGTTCCAGACCACCACGCTCTACGCCGAGCACCCGCCGACGGTCCGCCCCGTCCGCGGCCTCAAGGGCCGGCTCAACGTGGCCGAGCAGCGCCGCCGGGCCGCCCGGGAGGCCGGGATGCACGAGCAGGCGGCCAAGATGAGCGCGCTGTTCCGGGCGGCGAAGCCGGGCGCAGTGGTGATCGTCACGCAGGTGTGGGCGATGGAGTGGGTCGCGCTGGCCGACACCGCGGGTCTGACGGTGATCGGGATGAGCCATGAATCGTTCGACACCTGCCGCAAGTCGTCCCGCTTCGGCCGGGTCAAGCGGTTTTACCAGGACGTCGACCGGATGCTGACGCTCACGCGTGAGGACGCCGACCGCTGGATCAGGCAGCGGATGGACAATGTCGGCTTCATGCCGAACCCGCTACCCTTCTTCCCTGACGTCCCCTCAAGCCGGTCCCGCAAGTGCGTGGTCAGCATCGGCCGGCTGCACGAGGAGAAGGGCGTGGACCTGCTGCTGGAAGCCTGGGCGAAGGTCGCGCCGCAGCACCCGGAGTGGACGCTGCGGATCTACGGCTCCGGCGAGGAAGAGGGGGCGCTGCGCAAGCAGGCCGCCGAGCTGGGCATCGTCTCCTCCGTCGACTGGATGGGGCGCACGAGCGATGTGCCCGGGGCGCTGCGGGAGAGCGCGGTGTTCGCGCTGAGTTCGCGCGGTGAGGGCTTCCCGCTGGCTCCCATGGAGGCCATGGCGACCGCCGTGCCGTGTGTGGCCTTCGATGTGGCGCCGGGCGTCCACGAGATCATCTCGGACGGCGAGGACGGCTTCCTCGCTCCCCCGGGCAATATCACCGAATTCGCCCGGCATCTTGACGCCCTGATGTCCGACAAGGACCTTCGGGACGCGATGGGCGAAGCGGCCCGCGAGAACATCCAGCGGTTCTCCACGGATGAGATTGTCGGCCGCTGGGAGAGCTTGTTCGCACTCGTGGAGCGCTGAGCCGAGAACACACAAAGCGAGGAGAGGCCCGCCGGCTTTCACCGGCGGGCCTCTCCTCGTTGAATTTTCAGGTAAGTCGTAAGCCCTGTCTTTGACCCCGCTGCTCGCGGGGAGTGCCCGGAGCCGGACTTGAACCGGCACGGCCCGTAGGCCAGCGAGGTTTAAGCTCGCCGTGTCTGCATTCCACCATCCGGGCCTGGGATCCCCCATGCCGCCTCAAAGAGGGCAGCACGAGCGTAGCCCGCAGCGCACGACGCAGATCGGCCGCTCTTCCCGAGGTTGTCTTATTTTATTGGCAACTGAGGGTGCATCAGCGCCAGGTACACGCCTTCGGCACATGCCTGAAGCCCACCTTCGCCATGGCGCGCCCGGACACAAATTCGGGCCCGAATTGACGGAAACTCGACGCCCCCTCGACGACCCCGTCACCGCTGCGAGGCCACCCGCCCGGCCGACCCTGACGCGCCATCGGCATCAGGGGCGGTCTCCTCCCCAGGTATGACCACGCGCAGCGCGGCTACTTCCCAGGGGTGGTCAAGGACGGTCACAGGGGTTGACGTCCGCCGCCCTTGAGCTGGCCCACGATGGAAAGCGTCCGCTTCCGTCCGCGGCATGCGCCGTCCCGGCCGCCGCGGATCAGATGGTCCCCGTCCCGACAGGAGCTCCTTCCCGTGACCACCACCACCCACTCCGGCGTCTCCACCACCGGCCACGCCACCGCGGTGGCCGCCCGCGCCACGGATCTCACCAAGGTCTACGGGCAGGGCGAGACCAAGGTGGTCGCCCTGGACGCGGTCTCCGTCGACTTCCGGCAGGCCCAGTTCACCGCGATCATGGGCCCCTCCGGGTCCGGCAAGTCGACGCTGATGCACTGCATGGCCGGGCTGGACACGATCTCCGGCGGCTCCGCCAGGATCGGCGACATCGAACTGACCGGGCTGAAGGACAAGAAGCTCACCCAGCTGCGGCGCGACAAGATCGGCTTCATCTTCCAGGCGTTCAATCTGCTGCCGACCCTGAACGCCCTGGAGAACATCACCCTGCCCATGGACATCGCGGGCCGTAAGCCGGACCGCGCCTGGCTGGACCGCGTCGTGGAGACCGTCGGCCTGGCCGGCCGCCTCAAGCACCGCCCCAGCGAGCTCTCGGGCGGCCAGCAGCAGCGGGTCGCGGTCGCCCGCGCACTCGCCTCCCGGCCCGAGATCATCTTCGCCGACGAGCCGACCGGAAACCTCGACTCGCGCTCCGGCGCCGAGGTCCTCGGCTTTCTGCGCAACTCCGTGCGTGAACTGGGCCAGACCGTGGTGATGGTGACCCACGACCCGGTCGCCGCCTCCTACGCGGACCGCGTGGTGTTCCTGGCAGACGGCCGGATCGTCGACGACATGCCCAACCCGACCGCCGACATGGTGCTGGAGCGGATGAAGGGCTTCGACGCCAAGGGCCGTACGAGCTGACCAGCGGCAGCCGCCAACCGTACTTCGGACCTCTCCTCCAGGACTGACCCACTCATGTTCCGTACCGCCTTGCGCAATGTGCTTGCGCACAAGGCCCGGCTGCTGATGACCGTCCTCGCCGTGATGCTCGGCGTGGCCTTCGTCTCCGGCACCCTGGTCTTCACCTCGACCATCTCCGACGCGTACCAGGCCAGCTCCCAAAAGGGCTACGACAACGTCGACGTGGCCATCTCGCCGCGGTCCCAGGACAGCCACAGCGGTGCGCCCGGCGCGGTCCCCCGCCTCGACCAGAAGCTGCTGGACAAGGCCGCCAAGGTGCCCGGCGCCGCCTCCGCCACCGGCACCGTCTCCGGCTTCACGGCCATCGCCGACAAGAAGGGCGAGCTGATCGGCGACGGCTTCTCCACCCTCGGCGGCAACTACTTCCCCGGCAAGGACGGCCAGGACGCCCGCTATCCGATGCGCGGCGGCACCGCCCCCAAGGGCCCGCACGAGTTCGCGCTGGACGCCCACACCGCGGACAAGGCCGGCTACAAGGTCGGTGACACCGTACGGATCTCCGTCGACGGACCGGTCCGCGAGCAGAAGCTGACCGGCATCTTCACCACCGACGACGGCACCGTCGCGGCCGGCGGCAGCCTCGCGCTGTTCGACACCCCGACCGCCCAGAAGCTGTTCGCGACGCCCGGCGGGTTCAGCGAGATCGACGTCAAGGCCGCCGCGGGAACGTCCCAGACGGCCCTGAAGTCGGCGATCGACAAGGTCCTGCCCAAGGACGGCGCCGAGGCCACCACCGGCAAGCAGCTCGCCGACGAACAGGCCAAGGGGATCGCCCAGAGCATGGACGGCATGAAGAACGGCCTGCTGGCCTTCGCCGGGATCGCGCTCTTCGTCGGCATCTTCATCATCGCCAACACCTTCACCATGCTGGTCGCCCAGCGCACCAAGGAGCTGGCACTGCTGCGCGCGGTCGGCGCCAGCCGCCGCCAGGTGACCCGCTCGGTGCTGCTGGAGGCGTTCGTCGTCGGCGCGGTCGCCGCGGTCGCGGGCCTGGCCGCCGGTATCGGCATCGGCGCCGGACTGCGCGCGCTGATGAGCAGCACCGGCGCTACGGTCCCCGACGGACCGCTGGTGATCGAGCCGTCCACGGTCCTGGCCTCGCTGCTCGTCGGCATCGTGGTGACCGTCCTGGCCGCCTGGCTGCCGGGCCGCCGCGCCGCCAAGATCCCGCCGGTCGCCGCGATGAACAGCGTGCACGCCACCGCCACCACCAAGTCGCTGGTGGTCCGCAACACCATCGGTGCGCTGTTCGCGGGCGCCGGTGCGGCCGGTGTCCTGGTCGCCACCGGCATGGACGACGGCAAGGTCGTGATGGGCGGCGGCGCGGTGCTGCTGCTGATCGGCGTGTTCGTCCTGACGCCGCTGCTGTCGCGTCCGCTGATCGCGCTGGCCTCGCCCGTACTGCGCGCCTTCGGGATCGCCGGCTCCCTCGCCCGGCAGAACGCGGTCCGCAATCCGCGCCGTACGGCCGCCACGGCCTCCGCGCTGATGGTCGGGCTGACGCTGATCACCGGTCTGACGGTGATCGCGGGCAGCGTGCAGAAGGGCATCGACAAGATGGCCACCGACTCGCTCAAGGCCGACTACGTCGTCTCCATGGCGAGCCATACGCCGCTCTCCCCCGACGTCGCGAAGAAGATCGCCGGCCTGGGCGAGGTCACCGCGTCCAGCCCGCTGCGCAACTCCCCGTCCCGTATCGGCACCGACACCGCGTATCTGACCGGCGTCAACGGCAAGGACTTCGGCAAGCTCACCCGGCTCGACTTCACCAAGGGCTCGCTCGGCGAGCTGCGCGGCGACCGGGCCGTGGTGGACGACGTCACCGCCAAGGAGAAGGGCTGGCAGCCCGGCTCCCGTATCCCGGTGACGTACGAGGACGGCAAGAAGGGCACGCTGACCGTCTCGGGTGTCTACCAGGGCAACCAGATGATCAACGGCATCGTCCTCGACAACGCCACCCTGGCCCCGCACCAGAAGCAGATCACCGATATGCAGGTGATGGTCAAGACGGCCGGCGGCCCCACCGACGCCACCAAGGACTCGCTGGTCAAGGCGCTCGGCAAGAATCCGGCGATCTCCATCGCGGACAAGCAGGACGTCTCCGACGGCATCGCGAAGATGTTCAACCTGATGCTGAACATGCTCTACGGGCTGCTGGCCATGGCCGTGATCGTCGCGGTGCTCGGCGTCATCAACACCCTGGCGATGTCGGTCTTCGAACGCTCCCAGGAGATCGGCATGCTGCGCGCCATCGGCCTGGACCGGCGCGGCATCAAGCGCATGGTGCGGCTGGAGTCGCTGGTGATCTCGCTCTTCGGCGGGGTGCTCGGCATCGGCCTGGGCGTGTTCTTCGGCTGGGCGGCCGGTGAGCTGATCGGCGGCTCGCTGTCGACGTACGAGCTGGTGCTGCCGTGGGGCCGGATGGGCATCTTCCTCGCCATGGCCGCGCTCGTCGGCGTCCTGGCCGCGCTGTGGCCGGCGCGCAGGGCGGCCCGGCTGAACATGCTGGCCGCGATCAAGGCCGAATAGCGCGGCACCGCGCTAGGACGCGCCGCGCCGATAAGTGCTCCGCCCGCCCGCCGCCCTCCAAGGGAGACGGGCGGGCGGAGCACGTCGTGCACACAAGCCGCGGCGCGCGTCAGCTCCGCCAGTCGCGCGCCCGAAGCGGCATCCCCGCGTCCCCGGACTCCCGGGTACGGACGGCCAGCACCTGGTTGACTCCTATCCGGTTCCGCTCGAAGGACAGCGCACACGCGGCCATGTACAGCCGCCACACCCGCGCCCGCCCCTCGGACGTGAGCCGCACCGCCTCGCCCCAGTGGTTCTCCAGATTGGCGACCCAGGAGCGCAGCGTCAGCGCGTAGTGCTCCCGGATCGCCTCCACGTCCCGTACCTCGAACCCGGCGTCCTCCAGCTGGCCGACGGTCCGGCCGACCGGCGCCAGCTCACCGTCCGGGAACACATACCGGTCGATGAACTCATCGACGTGGTACGCCTCCTCGTCCGCCACCGGCCGCCGCGCGATCTGGTGGTTGAGCAGCCGCCCGCCGGGCCTGAGCAACGCGTACAGGGCGTCGGCGTACTCCGCGTAGCGGGCCCGGCCGACATGCTCGGCCATCCCCACCGAGGAGATCGCGTCGAACGGCTCGTCGTGGATCTCGCGGTAGTCCTGCACCCGGATCTCGACCCGGTCGGCGAGCCCGGCCTCGGCGATCCGCTTACGGGCCAGGGCCGCCTGCTCCTCGGAGAGGGTGATGCCGACCGCCCGTACGCCGTACTCACGGGCCGCGTGCAGCACCATCGAGCCCCAGCCGCAGCCCACGTCCAGCAGCCGCTGGCCCTCCTGGAGGCCGAGCTTGCGGCAGATCAGATCGAGCTTGTCGCGCTGGGCGTCCTCCAGGGTGGCGACAGTGTCTCCGGCGGTCTCGGCGCTCCCCCAGTAGGCGCAGGAGTAGACCATCGACGGGCCGAGCACCAGCGCGTAGAAGTCGTTGCCGACGTCGTAGTGGTGGCTGATGGCTTCCTTGTCGCGAGGCAGCGTGTGCAGCGGTCCACGGCGCCGTCTGACCTCCTCGGCGGGCGGTGTCGGCGGGACCGGGGCGCCGGCCAGCATCAGCAGCTCCCGGGCCGCGGAGCGGATCTCCGGGCGGGCCAGGGCGCGCAGCACGGCGGCGCGGCGCGGCTTGGGGGCGTCGCCGCCGCGCTCCCAGATCAGTCCGGCCAGCAGATCGAGCGCTTCGTAGAGATCGCCCTGGACGTCGATGTCGCCGGCCACCCAGGCGCGGGCCAGGCCCAGCTCGCCCGGCTTGAACAGCAGCCGGCGCAGCGCGCGGCGCCGGCGGATGACCAGTGTGGGTGCCCCCGGCGGGCCGGACTCGCTACGGTCCCAGGCGCGGATCCGCACCGGGAGCGGGGTTCCCAGCACCTCCTCGGCGAGCTTGGTGAGCCGCCCAGCGGCGTCGGCCATGTCGCACACCTCCGTGTTGACGAGTCGGGCAAAGAAGTTTCACCCACCACGTAAACGCCAATGGGGCGTCCAGATAGTCCCGTTCGCACGTAAGAGAACAACAAATCGGCGGCTCTTCGCCACGGCGCACACGCCAAAGGGCGCCCGCCCCACGGATGGCGGACGCCCTTCGGGCTGGTCGGAGTACCCGACCGGTGGTTCAGGAAGCCTTGGCCTTCGGCTTGTCGCCGCCGGCGGCCGCGGCTGCCGGAGCGGGGGCCGGCTTGGCCGCCTCGTAGAACTCCTCGCGGGGGTTCTCCATGGCGCCGAGCGAGACGACCTCGCGCTTGAGGAACGTGGCCAGCGTCCAGTCGGCGAAGACCCGGATCTTGCGGTTGAACGTCGGCATCGCCATGCCGTGGTACGCGCGGTGCATGTACCAGGCGAGACGGCCCTTGAGCTTGATCTTCATCTTGCCCATGACGATCATCGCAACGCCCTTGTGCAGGCCGAGACCGGCGACCGCACCCTTGTTGGCGTGGCTGTACTCCTTCTGCGGGAAGCCCCGCATACCGGAGATCACGTTGTCGCCGAGGACCTTGGACTGCCGCAGCGCGTGCTGGGCGTTCGGCGGGCACCAGGCGTTCTCGTTGCCGTTCTTGCGACCGACCAGGTCGGGGACCTGCGCGTTGTCGCCGGCCGCCCAGATGTAGTCGGTGCCCTGCACCTGGAGGGTGGCGCCGGTGTCGACATGGCCGCGCGGGCCGAGCGGCAGACCGAAGCGGGACAGCGCCGGGTTCGGCTTGACGCCCGCGGTCCACACGATGGTGTTGGAGTCGACCTCAAGGCCGTTGTTGAGCACGACGTGACCGTCGACGCAGGAGTCCATGCCGGTCTTGAGGTAGATCTCGACGCCGCGGCCCTCAAGGTGCTCCTTGCCGTAGGCGCCGAGCTTCGGGCCGACCTCGGGGAGGATCTTGTCGGCGACGTCGACCAACAGGAAGCGCATGTCCTCGCGCTTCACGTTGTTGTAGTACTTCGCGGCATCGCGGGCCATGTCCTCGACCTCGCCGATGGTCTCCGCGCCCGCGAAGCCACCACCGACGAAGACGAAGGTGAGCGCCTTGCGGCGGACGTCCTCGTCGGTCGTGGAGTCGGCCTTGTCCAGCTGCTCCAGGACGTGGTTACGCAGGCCGATGGCCTCTTCCACGCCCTTCATGCCGATGCCGTTCTCGGCGAGGCCGGGAATCGGGAAGGTGCGGGAGACCGCGCCCATCGCGATGACCAGGTAGTCGAAGGGCAGCTCGTACGCCTCGCCGACCAGCGGGGCGATCGTGGCGACCTTGCGGTCCTGATCGATGGTGGTGACCCGGCCGGTGAGAACCTCCGCCTTGGGCAGCACGCGTCGTAGCGGAACCACGACGTGGCGGGGGGAGATGCTGCCGGCTGCAGCTTCAGGGAGGAAGGGCTGGTACGTCATGTACGAGCGCGGGTCGACGACCGTGACGGTCGCCTCGCCGTACCGCATCTTCTTGAGGATGCGACGTGCCGCGTACAGGCCTACGTACCCACCGCCTACAACGAGGATCCTGGGACGCTCCGTGGTGCTCATGCAATCGAGTATCCACCCCCACATGGGGGGTCGCTCGTGAGCCCCTTCACAAGCACTCGGGGGGCATCTGCTACACTCCGCCGGCTTCGTGACCGACGCCATAGTGCGGAATGGAACCACCGTGTTACGCGAGGCGTTGGAGACCCCCGTTGATCAGGGCTTGTGGGCCCTCGGGCGGCCGAACCAAGCCCTCCGCGGGTGCATCGCCGATCCGCCGGCGACCGCACAATCTCCGGGTCGAGGGGTCCTAGGACCTTCGAATGAGGGTCGGATGATCAGATTGTTCGCCCAACGGGAGGCTTTTTCATGTGAAGGATTTCACGAACTTTCTTTCGGGGCCCGTCCGCCGGACCCCCTGAAGGCACCTGAAAGCCGCTCAGACGGGCAGGTCACCCGCTCAAAAAGCCACTTGGTGGAGACCGTTGCCGGCCTCCACCCGTCCCCTCGGCGCCTCAGTCGGCGATGCTCCAGGCGATGCCGTCCAGGATGTCGTGCTCGCTGACGACGACCTCCTCGGCGCCCGTCCGCTCCATGATCGACAGCAGCACGAGCGCGCCCGCGGCGATCACATCGACCCGGCCCGGGTGCATGACCGGGATGGCCGCACGCTCGGCATGGGTGGAGGACAGCAGATCGCCGGTGATCTCACGGACCTTCGCCAGGGAGACCCGGGAGTGGTGGATGGCCTCGGAGTCGTAGTGGTCGAGGCCCAGGGCGATGGCGGCGACGGTGGTCACCGAGCCGGCCAGGCCCACCAGGGTGGCGGCCTCGCTCAGCGGCACGGCCTCCTCGGCCCGGTCCAGCGCCGCGGCGATATCGGCCTTTATGGCGGTGATCTGGCCCGCGGTGGGCGGGTCGCTGATCTCCCCGCCGTGCAGCAGATGCCGCTCGGTCATCCGTACACAGCCGACATCGACCGAGCGCGCGGCCCGTACGTGGTCATCGCCGAGGACGAACTCGGTCGAGCCGCCGCCGATGTCCACGACCAGGAAGGGCTTGGAGAGGTCCGAGCGGCCCGTGAGCTCCTTGGTGGCGCCGTTGAAGGAGAACTCCGCCTCCTGGTCGCCGGTGATCACCTCGGGCTGCACACCCAGGATGTCCACCACACCGCGGACGAAGTCCTCGCGGTTCTCCGCGTCCCGCGAGGCCGAGGTCGCCACGAAGCGGATCTGCTCGGCGCCCAGGCCCTTGATCACCGCGGCGTACTCCCGGCAGGCCGCGAAGGTGCGGTCCAGCGCCTCCGGCGCCAGCCGTCCGGTGCGGTCCACGCCCTGGCCCAGCCGGACGATCTGCATCCGGCGGTCCAGGTCCTTCAGCTCACCGGTAGCCGGGTCCGCGTCCGCGACCAGCAGCCGGATGGAATTCGTACCGCAGTCGATGGCGGCGACCCGCTTCACTGGGCGTCTCCTTCGGGAGCGTCCTGGGTGTCCTGGCACGGGGAGACGCACGGCCCCTTCTTCCACCACTCCGGCAGCATCGCGAGGGCCTCGTCACCGAGCGGGTTGACCCCCGGGCCGGCCGCCAGCGAGTGGCCGACCAGGACGTGCAGGCACTTGACCCGGTCGGGCATACCGCCCGCGCTCGGGAAGCCCTGGAGCACCTCGATGGCGTCCCGCCGCCGGATGTAGTCCTCGTGGGCCGCGCGGTAGGCGGCGGCAAGCGCAGGGTCGGTCGCCAGCCGCTCGGACATCTCCTTCATCACGCCGTTGGCCTCCAGCGTGCCGATCGCGGAGGCCGCGCGCGGGCAGGTGAGGTAGTAGAGCGTGGGGAAGGGCGTGCCGTCCTCCAGGCGCGGCGCCGTCTCGACGACATCCGGCTGTCCGCAGGGGCAGCGGTGCGCGATGGCGCGCAGTCCGCGCGGCGGGCGGCCGAGCTGCTCCTTGAAGGCGGCGATGTCCGCGGCGGTGGGCTCGGTGGGCTCGGTCTGGGGCGGGGGGGTGTCCATGTGCGCTTTCGGTGAGGTGAGTGAGGGGGTGGCGGTGCGGGCCGCCCCTTGTCGACAGTACGGGCTGCCGCTCGCGGGCGGTACGGGCCGGGGCGTGTCCTACCGTTTGCCGGCCGGTTTGTCAGCCGAGTCGACGGCGTCCCACAGATTCTCGTACCAGGGGCGCTGCGCCGCTTGCGCCCCCTTCGGTGCGGAGGTGACGCCGGTGCCGTCCTGGACGATGAATCCGGTCTCGCCCGGCATGACGTAGTGCAGATGGCGGCGGGCCTGCTGCCGTACGTACGCCGGGTCCTGCCAGCGGGCCTTCTGCTCGCGCAGCCGGTCGAGTGCGGCACCGGCGTCCTGGGCCTTACGGCGCTGGTCGGCGATGTCCGAACGCTGGGAGACGTACTGCCTTATGGGATACGCGAGGGCGACGACCAGGGAGCACATCACCAGGGCCAGCAGGGCGGCGCGGCCGGTGAGGCGATTGCGGCGGGCCGGGCGGGCGCGGTAGACGCGGGCGGCGGCCTGCTCGCCGAGCGCCTTGAGTCGGGTCGCGGTCGAGAACCGGTCCGCGGGCACGTCGTCTCCCCTTCACTCCCTGACGCCTGACTGCTGAAGCAGGTACGTCCCCGGCAACGGTACGGGACCGCCACCGGGGACGTACGGGGTGCTGGGCGGTTGGCTCGCCCGATTAGCCCTTGCCGCCGTGATCAGCCCTGGCGGAACCGCGGGAAGGCGGAGCGGCCGGCGTAGACCGCGGCGTCGTCGAGGATCTCCTCGATGCGCAGCAGCTGGTTGTACTTGGCGACGCGCTCGGAGCGGGCCGGGGCGCCGGTCTTGATCTGGCCGCAGTTGGTGGCGACGGCGAGGTCGGCGATGGTGACGTCCTCGGTCTCACCGGAGCGGTGCGACATCATGCACTTGAAGCCGTTGCGCTGGGCCATCTCGACGGCGTCCAGGGTCTCGGTCAGCGAGCCGATCTGGTTGACCTTCACCAGCAGCGCGTTGGCGGAGCCCTCCTCGATGCCGCGGGCGAGGCGCTCGGGGTTGGTGACGAAGAGGTCGTCGCCGACGAGCTGCACCTTGGCGCCGAGCTTGTCGGTGATGACCTTCCAGCCGGCCCAGTCGTCCTCGAACAGCGGGTCCTCGATGGAGACCAGCGGGTAGGCCGCCACCAGCTCCTCGTAGTACTCGGTCATCTCGGCGGCCGAGCGGTCCTTGCCCTCGAACTGGTACTTGCCGTCCTTGTAGAACTCGGAGGCGGCGACGTCCAGCGCGAGCGCGATGTCCTGGCCGGGGGCGTAACCGGCTTCCTTGATGGCTTCGAGGATGAGGTCGAGGGCCTCGCGGTTGGAGCCCAGGTTCGGGGCGAAGCCGCCCTCGTCGCCGAGTCCGGTGGCCAGACCCTTGGCCTTCAGGACCTTCTTGAGGGTGTGGTAGACCTCGGCGCCCCAGCGCAGCGCCTCGGAGAAGGACTCCGCGCCGATCGGGGCGATCATGAACTCCTGGATGTCCACGTTGGAGTCGGCGTGCGAGCCGCCGTTCAGGATGTTCATCATCGGGACGGGCAGGACATGCGCGTTCGGGCCACCGAGGTAGCGGAACAGCGGGAGGTCACTGGCCTCGGAGGCGGCGTGCGCGACGGCCAGGGAGACGCCGAGGATGGCGTTGGCGCCGAGCGAGCCCTTGTTGTCGGTGGCGTCCAGGTCGAACATCGCCTGGTCGATCAGCCGCTGCTCGGTCGCGTCGTAGCCGACGAGCTCCGGGCCGATCTGCTCGATGACGGCCAGGACGGCCTTCTCCACACCCTTGCCCAGGTAGCGGTTCGGGTCGCCGTCGCGAAGCTCGATGGCCTCGAAGGCACCGGTCGAGGCGCCGGACGGCACGGCGGCACGGCCCGTGCTGCCGTCGTCGAGGCCGACCTCGACCTCGACCGTGGGATTACCTCGCGAGTCGAGAATTTCGCGGGCTACGACGACGTCGATGGACGGCACGTTGTCTCCTTCATGGGTGTCTGGAGTTCTGCAGCACGAGCCTAACGGCCTTGGGTGCGTCCGCTTGCCCTTGGCCCGCTCCGTGGGACGGAATGGCCCGAAAAACTTCCCAAATGCCCAGTTCACGGGACGTTTAGGCGCATTGTTCGCCGAACGGGAAAAGTCGCGTGTGAGGGCTGGTCAGGGACGTGCGGCCGGATCGGGTACGGCGCGGGGTCCGGGCCGGTGTGCGGCCCGGGTGCGAGAAACCCCGCCGCGGCGCGCTGGGGGGAACGGCGCGCCGGGCGGGGCGGTCTCACGGAGGAAAAGCGGGGCCCGCCGCCCGGGCCCGCAAAATCCCGGTGAGGGGACGGATCAGATGCTGAGCTTCTGGCCCGGGAGGATCAGGTTCGGGTTGCCGCCGATGACGGACTTGTTGGCCGCGTAGACCGACTTCCAGTTGGTGCCGTGGGCCTTGGCTATCTTGGCGAGGGTGTCGCCCGCCTTGACGGTGTAGTTGCCGTGGCCGTTCGACTTCTTCGCGGCCGGCTGCGCCTTCTCCTGCACGGGGGCCGGGGTCTTCTTCACGGCGGCGGTGTTCTTCTGCGGCGCGGACTTGGTCTGCGCGGAGGAGCCGGAGGGGTTGACGTCGGCGGCGGGGCCACCGGCGGTCAGGCCGCCGGCGGAGGCGCAGGACCAGGCGCCCGGGCCCTGGATGGCGAGGAGCTTCTCGGCGGCGGCGATCTGCTGGTCCTTGGTGGCCAGGTCGGCGCGCGGCGCGTACTTGGTGCCACCGGCGGCGGCCCAGCTGGAGTTGGAGAACTGCAGGCCACCGTAGTAGCCGTTACCGGTGTTGATCGACCAGTTGCCACCGGACTCGCACTGGGCGACCTTGTCCCAGGTGGCGACGGAGGCGGCGGAGGCGGAGGTGGCGCCCATCAGCGGGACGGCGACGGCGGCACCGGCGACACCGGCGAGCGTGGCGACGCGGACGGCCTTGGAGGGACGACGGTGCTTGCCCTTGTTGATCAGCATGGTTCGTTCGTTTCCTCACCGACGCCTACGAGGTGAGCTGTCGGGTTCGGGCTGTGAGTGCCCGGCCGGGTGCACATGGCGCACCCGGCTTCACCCCAAGCCGGCTGACCCGCTTTCGCGGGCGGGGCCGGCACTTACCTTGGTTCCCCCGCTCCTGCCTTCGGCGCTTGCGCGTCAACTGCCTTCGATCACCGGCAGGATTCGGCGTGTGATCGACGGGCCCGCTTTGGCGAGCGGTCCCGACCGTAAGCAGCAACCCCCTTGATGTTCAAACCCCACCATCTGAACCAAGTTGACCGTTTTCGATCACAGGTTGGTCACATATTCGCAGGTGAAGCCCGTTATGACGGCAATGAGCAGACTGGGGGCGCGACGGGCAACGAGAGCCTTGTCTCACTTTCACGAAATAGGACGAAGGCGGCGAACTAGCCTTCCTTGTGCCCGAGATCGAGCAGCTGACCCGGCTTGATCAGGTCCGCGTCGGAGCCGACGACGCCCTCGTTGCGCTCGTACAGCGCGGGCCATCCGCCGGGCAGCCGATGGGCCTGGGCGATGGCTGACAGGCTGTCACCCGGGCGCACGGTGTAGTCGCCGTCGGCCGCCGGGCCCGTACGGTGCGCGTCATCGCCCCGCGAGGCGTGCCGGCCGCCGGACGACCGGTCGCCGTCGCCCTCGTCGCCCGCATCGCCGCGGTGCTTGCCCTTCGCGGGCGTTTCATCCGGTATGCCGGCATTGTCGGTACGTCCGCCGCCGTCGGCCGGGTCGGCGGAGTGCGAGGCGTCGCCGTCCTCCTCGCCGGGCTTCGTGGAGCCGGACGGCTCCGGGGTGCGGTCCGCGCCCTGGGTCGCGTCGCCGGAGCCGGCCGAATCCGAGTCGTCGGGCGCGGACGGCGAGGGCGTCGTGCCGGACGGCTCGTCGGTCTGTCCGTCGGCCTGGCCATCGGCCTGTCCGTCCGTCTGCCCGCCGGTCCGCCCGTCGTGCGACCCGGAGGAGTCCGAGCCGTCGGGCTCGTCGGACGCATCGGGCCGGTCCCAGGGATCCGAGGAGCCTTCGGCATCCGACGGGTCGGGCTGCGGGGTGGCGGTGCTGCCCGGGTTGACCTTCGGCGCGCGGCCGTCCTTGGTCAGTCCGGCGTTGACGGCGCAGCTCGGCCAGACGTCCGGGCCACGGTCGTCGAGGATCGACTCGGCGACCGCGATCTGCTGGGCGCGGCTGGCGAGGTCGGGGCGCGAGGCATAGGCCGAGCCGCCGTAGTTGTCCCACATCTCCTGGGTCAGCTGCAGCCCGCCGTAGTAGCCGTTGCCCGAGGCCGAGCTCCACACGCCGGCGCTCTCGCACTGGGCGACCTTGTCCCAGGTCGCGGTGTCGGCGGCGTGGGCACCGCTCGCGCCGAGCAGTGGCAGGGCGATACCGGCCCCGGTCACTCCCGCCGTGACAAAGATGGCCGGTGCCTGACGGGGGCGACGGTGTCGGCCGTTCCCGGAACGCATACGGATGCCTTTCGCGCAGCGGTTGAGTTGTCGACGATCCGTTCGAAGCGCTGTCCGGCCGGCCGATACGGCCGAGGCACACCAATAATCCGGTTCGCCCCGTCATCACATCGCCCGATCGGGTGAAGCCTGTCGATCGTCGGTCGAAAGGTAGCCGGGGTCACGGGTAGTCACAAGTCGGTGTAGCGCAGATCACGTAAAGGTCACGCGGGTGACGCTGCGTCACATATGACTGCGTCCCAGGTCAGGGCCGCTCGGGCGTGAACTCCACGGGCAGGGACCGCAGTCCGCGCATGATGAGCCCGCCGCGCCAGCGCAAATCGTCAGGTTCCGCGGCAAGTCGGATGTCCGGGAGCCGGGTCAGCAGCGTGGCGAGGGCGGTCTGTCCTTCGAGCCGGGCGAGCGGTGCGCCCAGGCAGTAGTGGATGCCGTGCCCGTATCCCAGATGCTGGTTGTCACGCCGGGTCAGATCGAGAACATCCGGCTCGGCAAAGCGCGCCGGGTCGCGGTCCGCGGCGGCCAGCACCACCAGGACCGGATCGCCCTCGGCGATCGTCTGCCCGCCGAGCGTCAGCTCCTTGGTCGCGAACCGCCAGGTCGCCAGCTCCACCGGCCCGTCGTAGCGGAGCAGTTCCTCGATGCCGGTGGTCAGCAGCTCGGTGTCGCCCGCCGCGATCGACTTCTGCAGCAGCTCGCGCTGGGCGGGGTGGCGCAGCAGCGCATAGATGCCGTTGCCGATGAGGTTGACGGTGGTCTCGAAGCCGGCGAAGAGCAGGATGAACGCCATCGCGGCGGCCTCGTTCTCGGTGAGGTGCTCGCCGTGGTCGGAGGCCCGGATCAGGCCGGAGATCAGATCCTCGTCCGCCTCGGCGGTCTCCCCCAGGGACTCCCGCTTACGGTGGATCAGCTCCGCGAGGTAGCCGCGCATCTTCTTCACGGAACGGGCGACTCCGCCGCGCGGTCCTCCGCCGTGGCGGATCATCATGCCTGCCCAGTCGCGGAAGTCGTCCTGGTCCTCGCGCGGGACGCCGAGCAGATCGCAGATCGCGTAGATGGGCAGCGGAAACGCGAACTCATGGATCAGATCGGCCGCACCGCACTCCGCGCCGCCCTGTTTGGCGATCATGTCGTCGATGAGCCGGTCGGTCAGCTCCTGGACGCGCGGGGCGAAGGCCGCGACCCGGCGCGGGGTGAACGCCTTGGAGACCAGCCGGCGCAGCCGGGTGTGGTCCGGGGGGTCGATGTTGAGCAGATGCGTCATCAGGTTGGCGCTGCGCTCGCCCGGGATGCCGACCTTGCCCTTGCCGTGCGCGGCCTCGCTGTGGTGCACCGGATTCTTGGAGAGCCGGGCGTCGGCGAGCGCCTGCCGCGCCTCGGTATAGCGGGTCACCAGCCAGGCCTCGACGCCGCTGGGCAGCGCGGTCCGGTGCACCGGCGCATGCTCGCGCAGCCATGCGTACGCCGGGTACGGGTCGGAGGCGAACTCCCAGGTGAACAGCTCGGGGGCGGCCTCGGCCGCGGGGCAGCCGGCGGGGGCGGCCGCGCGGGTGGCGTCGTCGGGGAGGGCGTGGGGCTTGTCGTGCACCTTCCGACCGTAACCGGTGGGCGCACGCCGGCGCTCGGACGGACCACCCGGGCCCCACGGCGCACCCGGCCACTACCCCGGATCCACCCCCAGCCCGGCCAGGAACGCCAGCGCCGCCGGCGAGGGGCCGAGCGCGCTCCACACCACCCGCTCGGTACGCTCCGGCGCCGGCCGTACCCGCACGATGTGCAGCCCGGACAGCTCGGAGGCGATCGCCTCGGGGACCATGCCGACGCCCAGGCCTGCGCGTACCAGCTTCGCCAGGAACTCCACGGTGGTCACCTCGAACGCCACCTCCGAGGTCAGCCCCGCCGCACGGAACGCCTCGTCCCGCTGCCGGCGGGCCGCGGAACCCGCCGTGAAGTCGACAAAGGTCTCCCGCGCCATGCGCGACAGCGTGGTCCACTCCCGCCCGGCCAGCGGATGCCCCGGCGGCACCACCGCGACCAGCTCGCCGCGCGCCAGCTCCTTCTCCCGTACGCCGACCGTGCGGGCGTCGGGCACCAGCCCGACGAAGGCGATATCCAGCACGCCCTGTCGCACCTTCTCGATGAGCGGATCGCTCATCTCCATCTGCAGACTGATCCGCACCTGCGGACAGCGGGTACGGAAGGCGCCCAGTTCACGGGCGAGATCGACGGCCGCGACGGTGGAGATCGCGCCCACCGCGAGCCGGCCGCGCACCTCGCCGGTCGCCGCCGCCACCTCCGCCCGGGCCCGTTCGGCCGCCTGGAGCGCCTGCCGGGCGACCGGCACGAACGCCTCGCCGGCGGCGGTCAGCCGGACACTGCGGCTGGTCCGGTCGAAGAGCCGGGCACCGAGCTCCTTCTCCAGCCGGGCGATCTGATGGCTGAGCGCGGACTGCACGACATGACACCGCTCGGCGGCCCGGGTGAACCCACCGGTCTCGGCCACCGCGACGACATAGCGCATCTGCTGGAGCTCCATATCCGTCGATGCTAGCGACCATCGATCTCGAAATGCGATGGATGCGATGACAACGATGTGTTGGACTCATCGATGGTGCCGGGCCCAGGCTGGGACGTGCCCGCCGCCACGGTGGCCGCGGGCGACACGGGGAGGTCAACTCATGGCACGCGCACACCGATCGGAGCCGGGAAGGCTGGGGCGCGGCACGCTGCTGCTGATGTCCGTCGCCACCGGCCTCTCGGTCGCCGGCAACTACTTCGCCCAGCCCCTGCTGGACGTCATAGGCCACGATCTGCACCTGTCCGCGTCCACCGCCGCGCTGGTCGTCACCGTCGCCCAGGTCGGCTACGGGCTCGGCCTGCTGCTGCTCGTACCGCTCGGCGACCTGCTGGAGCGCCGTCGGCTGGCCGTCACCCTGACACTGGCCACCGCCGCCTTCCTCACCGTCACCGCGAGCGCGCCGAACGCCGCCCTCCTGCTGACCGGCACCGCGCTGACCGGCCTGACCTCGGTCGCCGCCCAGGTCGTCGTGCCGTTCGCGGCGACCCTCGCGGCCCCCGCCGAACGCGGCCGGACCGTCGGCACCCTCATGACCGGCCTGCTGCTGGGCATCCTGCTGGCCCGGACCGCCGCCGGACTGCTCGCGGAACTCGGCGGCTGGCGCACCGTCTACTGGGTCAACGCGGCGCTGATGCTGCTGGTGGCCGTGCTGCTGCGGCTTAGGCTGCCCGCCCTGCGCACCACGGCCGGGCTGCGCTATCCGGCGCTGCTGCGCTCCACGCTGGCCCTGTTCGCCCAGGAGCCGGTGCTGCGCCGGCGGGCGGCACTGGGCGCGCTGTCCTTCGCGGGCTTCAGCGTGCTGTGGACGGCGCTGGCCTTCTTGATGTCCGGCCCGGCCTACGGCTGGCAGGAGTCGGCCATCGGCCTGCTGGGACTGGTGGGCGCGGCCGGTTCACTGGCCGCTTCGGTGGCCGGACGGCTGGCGGACCGCGGCCTGGCACACCAGGCCGCCGGCGCCGCGGCGTTCCTGCTGCTCGGCTCCTGGGGCCTGCTGGCGGCCGGCGGCGGGGGCGGGGCCTGGTCGCTGGCCGCGCTGCTGGCCGGCGTGGTCGTACTGGACCTGGCCGCACAGGCGGTCCACGTCAGCAACCAGAACCTGGTCTACGCGATCCGCCCCGAGGCCCGTAACCGGCTCAACTCCGCCTATATGACCAGCTACTTCGTGGGCGGGGCGGCCGGCTCGGCGCTCACGTCGGTGGTGTGGGGCGCGGCGGGGTGGGGCGGCGTATGCGTCGTGGGCGCCGGGCTCGCGGCGGCGGGGGCGGGGCTTTGGGTCATCGACCGGCTGCGCCCTCCGTCCGCGGCCGACGCGCGGACGGCGGAGCAGCCTGTGACGGCCCCCGCGCCGGCTCCCTCCCTCACACCATGACGGTGCCGGCGTCGGTCTCCGGACCCTCGCAAAGTGCCCGCCGGGCGCCTGGGTGGCCCATGTCGGCGGCCTTGCGGTACCAGCCCTGGGCCTGTGTCCGCTCACCCTTCGCCTTGCGCAGCCCGGCGAAGGGTGAAGGCTCCGTAGGCATCGTCGGTTCCGTAGCCCTTGAGGTACCAGGTACGGGCTTCGTCCGGGCGGCCCTGCTCTTCGAGGAGTACGCCGAGGTTGGCGGCGTCCAGCGCGCTCGCCACAACGCCGTGACCTCGGTCGGGGCGGCAGCGGTACCGGAGAACAACTCACCCGTCGTCCGGGCGAGCGCGGTGACCTGGCTGTGGTCGTACTGTCCGCGGAACAGTTTCGTGACGCGCAGCCGTAAGTCCGCCCACGCCTCCGTGCCCACAGCCTGGACCACGGCCGCCGCCCCCGACGCCGCCAGCCCCGCCAACTCCCGTTCCACCCACGCCCCTCGACAAGCCCTCCCCCAGGCTACTTACACCGCACCGCCCTCGGCAGCCACCACCGCATCCCGATAGGCCCGCGCCGCCGCCCGCAACGCCGCCTCCGGGTCGACGCCCTCCTCCTCGGCCCGTACGGCCATCGCCAGCAGCTCGTACCCGACCCCCTGGCCCGTCGGCAGCGCGACATCGAGGCCGGCCGTCCGCACCCGCGACGCCAGCTTCGCCGCCAGCGCCAGCCCGGGCTGGGCCAGCGGAATGCCCTCGGTCACCGACTCCCGCTGCTTCTCCACGGCCTTCGTCCGCATCCAGTGCGCCTTGACGTCCTCCGGGGTCGCCGCGTCCTCCTCGCCGAAGACATGGGGATGGCGGTGGATCAGCTTCTCGACGATTCCGCCCGCGACATCGTCGAGGGAGAACGGCTCGTCGGGGTCGTCCTGGGCGATCCGGGCGTGGAAGACGACCTGGAGGAGCACATCGCCCAGCTCCTCGCGCAGTGCCTCGCGGTCGCCCTCCTCGATGGCCTCGACGAGCTCGTACGCCTCCTCGATGCCGTACTTGGCGAGGTCGCGGTGCGTACGGATGCTGCTCCAGGGGCATTCGGCGCGGATCTGGTCCATGACCTGGACGAGGTCGAGCAGCCGGGCGCCGGGCAGGTCGTAGGAGCCGGGCAGCAGCTCCAGGTCGGGCATGGTCTCGCGGCCGGAGCCGGCCAGCCGGGCCAGGCCGTCGGTCAGCGCGCTCTCGCCCTCCGCGGAGGTCAGGACGACGGCCGTACGGGCCTCGGGCACGCAGTAGTCGACCAGCTCGCGGGCGGAGGGGGCGGCGGTCTCCACCTCGATGCCGGCCTCTCGCAGATACGGCAGCTGCGGATGGTCGGGGTCGGCGCACAGCACCCGCTGGGCCGTGCGCAGGGTCTGCCATGCGGGCCAGGACAGCAGTCCGGGGGCGACCCGATGGCTGGTGGTGAGCAGGACCAGGCGTCCGGTGCCGGTGCCCTCGGGGCGGGCGGCGGCGCCGGCGTCGGCAGCAGAGGCGTCAGCGTTCACGCATCGAACGTAACGCACCGCACTGACAACACCCGGCGCCGGTCGGCCGACGGGCCCCGGCACCGCCTCCCGCCGGACGGCGTCCGCTCAGACCTGCTGCTTCACATGCTCCGTGATGATCCACGGGTCCTTGGTCTCACCGAGGATGACCTGCTGGTCGTCCCACTTGCCGAAGCGCGGATTGACGTCGATGCCCATGGACCGGGAGGTCTTGGCCAGCGCCTGGACGAGCTTCTGCTGGCCCTGCGGCTTACCGCGGTCGGCGCCGAGGTGCTTGGCGAGGCCGTCGAGCAGCAGCTGGTTGCGGACCATGGCGTCGACCTCGTCGGGGGCCACGCCCTGCTGGAGCCACATCGCCTTCAGCCGCTCGGCGCCGCCGGCCTGCTTCTCGGCCCGGGCCCGCCACTTCTGGATGTCGCCGCGGGTGACCGTCACCCCGGCGTCCTTCGCGCCGCGCGCCAGCACCTCGTCGAAGATCATGCCGTTGAGGGTGGCCAGGCTCAGCCGGCCGGTGTTCATGATCAGCTGGCCGCCCTGCGGGGACTTGGCCTGCGCCGCACGTACGTCCTTCACCTTCGCCTGCAACTGCGCGACGGTGATCCGCTTCCCGTCCACGATGGCCGCGGCACCGGGGTGGGCGTCGCCACTACAGGCGGCGAGCAGCGGGGTCGCGGCCAGCAGGGCGGCGGTGGCGGATACGGAGAGCGCTGTCCTACGGCGGAACACTTGGCCTCCCGGCAGATCGTGCGACGGAGTCTCGACCTTGAGCTGTCGATGCTATGGAGTCGGCGTGGCCCAGGCCACTGCTTCGGCCAACGATCTGCGCCGAGGACGGTTTCTCCCTGCTCGGACGGGGCCGGCGCCCGCCCGAGGGCGCCATCCGTTCCGCAACCACCCCGCTCCGGCACAAGTCCTTTTGCCGCAAGCCCCTTTGACGCAAGCCCGTGAGCCGAAAACCGCAGGAGACCGCACCCTCGGCCGACCTAGGCTGGTCCGGTGATCAAGGACCATCCCTTCGCCGACGGGCACCATCTCACCTGGGAGCTCACCGGCTTCGGCACTGACGACCGGATCGAGGTGTCCGCCTCGCTGACCCGGGAGCAGTTCATCCGGGTCAGGCACCTCTTCCCCCTCGGCGCCGACGCATGGATGCTGGCCGGCGAATACCCGGTCCCGCCAGGCATCTGGGGACCACTGCGGGAAATCCTCGGGATCACCGCCTTCCGCGAGGGCATCGACTACTTCCTCGGCGCTCGCCAGGACCTCCCCGACGGCCGGCTCCGGCGCCCGGCACCCGGTGCCGACCCGTTGCCCGGCCCGATACCGCCGTCCTGACGCCCACGCCCTGAATCGCAGGAAACCCCAGCATCCGCCATATGTGAGGAGACCGATTCACCATGCCGCCCGTTCCCGCTGATCCGACCGCGGTGCACCCCATGCCCGAGCAGCCGCGCCTGGTGCTGCTGAAACCGCTGGTCACGTCGCCGCTGATCGAGGTCGGGGAGTACTCCTACTACGACGACCCGGACGATCCGACGGCATTCGAGACGCGCAATGTGCTGTATCACTACGGGCCGGAAAAGCTGGTCATCGGCAAGTTCTGTGCCCTGGGCGAAGGCGTGCGGTTCATCATGAACGGCGCCAACCACCGGATGGACGGCCCCTCGACCTTTCCCTTCCCCATCATGGGAGGTTCGTGGGCCGAGCATTTCGACCTGATCACCGGGCTGCCCGGAAGAGGCGACACCGTGGTCGGCAACGATGTCTGGTTCGGCTACCGGGCCATGGTGATGCCCGGCGTCCGTATCGGCCACGGGGCGGTCATCGCCTCCGGTTCCGTCGTCGTGGACGATGTCCCCGACTACGGCATCGTCGGCGGCAATCCGGCCAGACTGATCCGCCGCCGCTACAGCGACGAGGACATCGCCCGCCTCCTGGCCCTCGCCTGGTGGGACTGGCCGGCCGAGCACATCACGGAGCACATCCGCACGATCATGTCCGGCAGCATCGACGACCTGGCGGCCGCGGCTCCGAGGAGGCAGCAAGGCGACCGTTGACGTGCGTGGTCGGCTGATCGGGACACTCGACGGCTTCCGGGATGCGGTTGCCGGTCCGTGCGGACTGCCGGAGTGGTTCCGGCCGAGGGGCGGGGGTTGTCCCTACTGTGCATGGGCCCGCTGTCCGGATGGATCGGTGAATTTTGAACGCGCAGGCTGAACGCGTCCGGATTTCCGAGGGAAGGGACACTGTGTGTTCAGCTTGAAGTTGGTGCGCCGCCGTGCGGCGCGTGCCACCGCCGTCGTCGCTCTCGCCGCAGCGGCGTGCGCCACCACGATGACCGGCAGCGCCGGAGCGATCGTCAACGGGACGGATTCCACGGAGCGTTACCCGTTCATGGCGTCGATCCCGATGACGGTCCCGGGCGTGCTGGACGACGGCGTCTGCGGGGCGTCACTGATCGATCCGCAGTGGGTGCTGACGGCGGCCCACTGCGTGGCGGAGAAGCAGGTCAAGCTGGACGGCATCGTCCGTATCGGCAGCGAGCAGCGGCAGTCCGGGGGCACCGTCCGGGCCATCGAGCGGACGGTGGTCCACCCGGGCTATGTGAATGGCGAAGGGGAAGTCGCCAACCGGGACGACGTCGCGCTGGTCCGCCTTGACCGCCCGGTCGCCGAGAAGCCCATCCGTATCGCGGCGCGGCCCGGGCGGCCCGGCACCCCGACCCGGCTCCTGGGCTTCGGCACCGTCGTCAACATCACCAAGCTCTCCGATGCGGTGTTCGCGGACCGGCTGCAGGAACTCGAAGCCCGCAGGGGGGCCGACGCCGAGTGTGCCCCCGGCTACGCGGGCAGGACCCGGCTGTGCACGATCAGCCGCGTGCCGGACGCCATGGCGTGCTTCGGGGACTCCGGCGGACCGCAGATCCAGCGGGGCAAGGGCGGGCGGTGGGAGCTCGTCGGAACCACATCGGGTCCCGGCGCCCCGGGCCTGGCCTGCTCGGACGGGCCGGGTCTCTACAGCAATGTGCCCGCCTACGCGGACTGGATCCGGAGGACCATCGGCAGGAACGCCTGATCTCCTTCGGGGGTGGGGGCGGGTTCGGACCCGGCGACGGGGCGGGCGCCCCCGCCTCACCCCTGCATCTGCCCCAGCCAGTACAGCGTGCGGCGTAGTTCTTCCGGGAAGGCGTGGTGGGGGCCGTGGAGGCGTTCGGCGTCGTACAGGAGGCGGGAGAGCGTTTCCTGGGCGGCGCCGCGTTCGCCCTGGGCCAGCAGCAGGTGGCCTATGGAACGGCGGATCTCCAGGGGGCGGGCGGGGTCGTCGGCGTAGTGCTCGAAGTACGGGAGCAGGGCGCGGTACTCCTCCAGGGCCTGGGCGACCTCGCCGAGTTGTTCGAGGCACTGGGCGGCCTCGTAGTGGAACTGGAGGGCCTGGCGGGTCGCGCCCGCGCCGGATTCCTTGGCGAACTCCTCGGCCAGCAGCCGGAGTTCGGGCAGTGCGCGGCGGTACTGGCCGTCGTCCATGAGGGTGGCGGCGTACTGCTTGCGCAGGGTGCGGACGACCGGGGAGTGGGCGCCGTGCCGCTCGGCGGCGGCCGGCAGGATGCCGCCGAGGATGTCCACGGCGCGGGTGATCCGGCCCTGGTCGAGCAGGCTCTTGACCTCGTCGACGGCGGCCGCGACGTCCGGGCCGGTGGACGATCCGGACGAGGTGCGGGGGTCGGGGGCGGAGGTCCGGGCACCGGGGCGGGAGGTACGGGCCGCGGGGACGGCGGAGGTGCGGGGGTCGGTGGCCGGGCGGCCGGTCCCGGTGGCCGCGGGGGCAGCCCCCGGGCCGAGGGCAGCCCCCAGGCCGAGGGCAGCCCCCG
>NZ_QUAC01000025.1 GCF_003389455.1 Streptomyces inhibens
TGACCCGAGCCTTCCTCGGTCCGGCGATCGACCGGACACTGGCGACGTACGGCCACACACTGCCGACCCCGAACCCCATGCCCACCTCCCTGCCCATCCCCACCCCTACGTCCACGCCCACGCCCCCGCCGAAGGCGCCCGACTAGGGCCTCTCCGGCGGAACTTGACGGGGCGCGGCCCGGTGCCTGGTGGTGGCGACACCAGGCTCAGCACACACTCCCGTCCCACCGCGTCGCGCCGCCAGGATGGCGGCATGAGCCGACGCACCTTCTTGATCACCGGCGCGACCCAGGGCTTGGGCCGCGGCATCGCACACGACCTCGCCGCACGTGGCCACACCGTCCTGCTGCACGGCCGCGACCACACCCGTCTGGACGCCGCGGCGGCCGAGCTCCGGGCCGCCGCCCCTGACGCCGCCGTACGCACCTACCTGGCCGATCTGGCCGACCTCGACCAGGTGCACGCGATGGCCGGCCGGATCCGTGCCGCCGAACCCAGGCTCGACGGCCTGGTCAACAACGCCGTCGCGGGCGGCGGCGCCGAACCGCTCCGGCGGGAGCTGAGCCGGCAGGGGCACGAGCTGCGGTTCGCGGTGAACCACCTCGCCCCCTATGCCCTCACCCGCGATCTGCTGCCGCTGCTCACCGCATCGGCGCCCGCCCGCGTGGTCAATGTCGCCTCGATCGGGCAGGAGGCCATCGACTTCGACAACGTCATGCTGGAGCGGGACTACGAGGGACTGCGTGCCTACTGCCGCAGCAAACTCGCGCTGATCATGGCGACCTTCGAGCTCGCCGCCGAACTCGACGGCACCGGCGTCACGGTCAACACCCTCCACCCGGCGCACCTGATGGACACCAATGGGGTGCGCGAGTACGGCCTGACTCCGGCCACCAGCATCGACGAGGGAGTACGGCCGACCGTACGACTGCTCCTCGACCCGGACCTCGACTCCACCACCGGCCGCTACTTCGACCAGTTCGCCGACACCCGGGCGCATGACCAGGCCTACGACGCCGACGCCCGGAAACGCCTGATGAAGCTGACCGACGCCCTCATCAACCAGCCCTGCTCAACGCCCCCAACGTCCCCCAACGCCCCCTCCACCCCCAGCTCTTGATCCAGCTTGGCCACCAGGGACGAGGCATACGGAGGCGCGCAGTCCTCGGCCCACCGTTCCACCTGTCGTAGAAAGCCCCGCAACTTCTGCTGTACATCCCCCAGCAGGACGGGCAGTTCGGCGACGGAGAGTTCGATGGGCCGGCGGGCGGATCCCCCTGCCGACTCCGTGTGCCCGTCCGGCCACAGATGGACGACCGAACCGAGGTGCTCGACCCGCGGCTCGGGGGAGTGGCCGAGCCAGGGCGTCTCCCCGTGCGTGAAATCCAGCCAGTCCCGCCAGCTTTCCAGGCCGAAGCAACAGCCGGGATACACCGTGGAGTTGGTGGCCGGGTCCTGGATGCGGAGGCCGCCCTGGGCGATGACGCACTCGGCCTCGGTCAGGCGGCGGATCAGCTCCGCGGCGTTCCCGGCTGGCGCGTCCGAAGCGTCGTTGTATGTGGCGAGCGACGCCAGCGCCGTACCCACCTCCAGCCGCGACAGCCCGCCGGTGAGCGCCAGATAGCCGCACGCGGGCGGGTCCGCGACCGGCCACAGCGTGAAGCCGGTGGCTTCGGACGTCTCCAGTACGGGATCCAGCGTCAGCACGCCTTCATTGTGGCCGCACCGCTTATGGGAGCCACACTGGGGACTGCGACCGTACGGGGGGCTGAACCAGGGCGCGTGAAACGGGGCAATTGCCTTGACCTACATTGACGGCGTGATCACTCGCCCCTCCCACAGCGAAGCCCCGTCCCGCCCCCGCGCCCTCTCCCGCCCCCGCGCCCGCGCCCTCGCGCTCAGCGCCGTACCTCTCGTGGCGCTACTGGCCGTCGCCGGGTTCGCGCCGCTGCCGTACTCCGTCGCGCGGCCCGGCCAGACCACGGATGTGCTGGGTACGCACCGCGGTGGCGAGGTGATCTCCATCAGCGGCGCGCCGGTGCGCAAGACCTCCGGTCAGCTGCGGATGGTGGCGATCCAGGCGACCGCGCCACAGGTCGATATCCGCCTGGGAGAGGTGATCGACGGGTGGTTGCGCGAGGATCGCGCGGTGATGCCCAGGGATGCCGTCTTTCCTCCGGGTAAGTCCGACGCGGAGATCGAGAAGCACAACATCGCGGAGATGAAGTCCTCGCAGCACGCCGCCACCGCGGCCGCGCTCGGATTTCTCAAGAAGGACCCGGACCGGGTGAAGGTGGCGCTCAGGCTGGAGGACGTCGGCGGGCCCAGCGCCGGGCTGATGTTCTCGCTGGGCATCGTCGACAAGCTGGACGGCGGCGGCAGCGGCGGCGATCTCACCGGCGGCCGCACCATCGCCGGTACGGGGACGATCGAGGCCGACGGGACGGTGGGCGCGGTCGGCGGGGCGGCGCTGAAGACGCAGGCGGCCAAGCGCGACGGGGCGAGCGTCTTCCTCGTACCGAAGGCGGAGTGTGCACAGGTGCAGCCCGCCCCGGACGGGCTGCGGCTGATCCCCGTCACCACCCTCAAGAGCGCGGTGCAGGCACTGCGCGCGCTGGCGAAGGGCGGGGCGGGCGGCTCGGTCCCCAGCTGCTGACCCGGCCGCCTGCCGCCCTGGGCCCGCCGTCCGTCAGTCGTCGAGGATCGTCAGATCCAGCCGGTTCAGCCGCGCCAGGTCGGCGAGGATATTGATCTCGACGATCTTCCCGTGGGTGATGGTGAAGCCCATGATGGAGAACGGCTGCCCGCCCTGCGCCGTGACGAGTCCCGGCGCGCCGTTGACGAGCGCAGGCCGCGCGAACTGGGCGAACCGGGAGAAGGTCAGCGCCTGCTCGACGACCGCACGCGCGCCCCGCACCAGCTTCGACAGGCCCGCGGGCGCGGCGCCGGCGTCCGCGCGCAGCACCACGTCCGGGTCGAGGACCGCGAGCAGTGCCTCGAAGTCGCCGCCGCGCGAGGCGGCGAGGAACGCGTCGACCACTTCCCGCTGGCGGGTGAGATCGGTGTCGGGGGTCGGGGCGGTGCCCTGGACGCGGCGACGGGCGCGGCTGGCGAGCTGCCGGGCGGCGGCGGGGGTGCGGTCGACGATGGGCGCGATCTCGTCGAAGGGCACCGCGAACATGTCGTGCAGCACGAAGGCGAGCCGCTCGACGGGGGTGAGGGTTTCCAGGACCACCAGGAGCGCGAGCCCCACCGAGTCGGCCAGCAGCGCCTCATGCTCCGGGTCGACGGTGTCCAGACGGCTCACGATCGGCTCGGGGACATGCACATCGAACAGATCCTCGCGCCGCGACGTGCGCATCCGCAGCTGGTCCAGGCACACCCGTCCGACGATCGTCGTCAGCCAGCCGCCCAGATTCTCCACACCGCTCACACCGGACCGGCTCAGCCGCAGCCAGGCCTCCTGGACGGCGTCATCCGCCTCGGTCAGGGAGCCGAGCATCCGGTAGGCCACCGCCCTCAGATGCCCGCGGTTCTCCTCGAACCGCTCCGCCAGCCACTCGTGGTCGTTCATCAGCTTGCTGCCTCCCCGTCGAAGTCCGTCACTGTTCATGACGCACACGGCCGGCCAAATGTGACACGAGGAAAGGGAGAACGTGGAAGAAGTGGCGGAAGAGAAGGAAGGGGGAGAAGTGACATGGCCGGCAGTCCGCTCACCGATCTGCTCGCAGGGCGGCAACCGGAGCTACCTGGAGACGAAGGCCGGCAAGGTGGCCTGGGCTGCGGCCGACCTCGAAAGGGCCGCCGCGATGATCACGGGGGCGGCCGGTGGTACACACAGCACCCCGGGAAAGATCCGTTAACGTGCGTTGCGTATCCCGAGAATGTACGCCGCAGTAAGCGCAACGGCACGGTCTTCGTCATGTGACAGATCTGCGAGGGCACGTGACGTGGTGATTCCCGGGATATCCGCGAGCGCCTGTGTCAGCCGTCGACGTGCAGACGATTCAACGGTGCCGTCGGCGAGGCAGTCAACGAGCCTGGTAGCGATCTGATCCGCCACCGCGGGACGACTCGCCAGCGCGCTCAGTGCATCGGCCGCATCGACATCATTCGTCTCCTCGACGACCATATCGATGAGCGTCGGGACCGCGTCGGCCACTCCACGTGCCCCGAGCGCCAGAGCTGCATACCTGCGGACCACGATGTCGGGGTTCGCGAGGGCATCCTGCAGCAGTGCGGTCGCCTCACCGTTCGGAATCTCAGCGATGGACTGGACGGCACGTTTCCGCACCTCGGCTACTGGTGAGCCGAGGCCCTCCGCCAGCAGCGCCAATCCGCCGTCGCCCCATTGCGCCAAAGCCCATCGAAGGGCTCCGGCGACGTTCGGGTCCGTCTCGCTCAGCGCTGCCTCGACCAGTGCTTCGACTGGCACCGGAACCTCTTCAACCGAGGACAGGGCCGCGCGCTGGCGCGTCCCGGCGCTCTTCGACCCCAACGCCTGGAGGAGTGCAACGATCTGGAGGACGTCCTTCCAGCCGGCGGGTTCCGCGGCACCGATCCGACGGAGTCGCGTGAGCAGCTCCGTCTCATCTGCAATGCGTTCTCGCGTCTGGCGGATGAGGTCATCGACGAGCTCCGAGGGCGTGAAGCCGGGATCATCGAGCGCGCGCCCGACTTCACGCAGCGACAGCCCCAATGACCGCAGGCTCTCGATATGGAAGATCCGCCGGATGTCCTCGCTGGAGTACTCCCGATAGCCGGCGTCGGTACGACCCGTTGGCCGCACCAGGCCGAGCGAGTCGTAATGCCTGAGCATGCGGGCGCTGACCCCGGACTGTCGTGCCACATCACCGATCAACACTGCCTATCACCCCTCCTGGCTGGTCGTGCCGAGGGCTACGACGCGCTTCGCCTCCTCGATCGCGAACTCGAATCCGGCATCCGGGTCGCGCAACAGCCGTTCCGTGGCGATCGCGTGCGCGCGCACGCGAGGGTCGAGATCCGTCATCGCAGCGCGCAGAGTTGGCACAATCACCTCACCGAGCGCGATCAGCGCCCGGCTGAGGCTCAGCTGCGTCTCACGTTCGCCGCGCCCGAGCTGTGTCGACAATACTGCGGCCAACTCGGGCTCTTCACCTTCGGGCACGAGCACGACCGCTGCCCGCCAAGCGCTCCGCGCCACCTCATCGTCGGCGTCGGACAGAAGCGCCCGTGTGATCGCCGGCCACGCTTGCCGATCCCCGATCTTGGACAGCGTGTGCAACGCCTGGCTTCGTGCCTGCGCACGTTCCGAGCGGACTTCATCGAGAAGCTCTGGGACCGTTATTGATGCTGAGTGGCGGGTGAGTGCCCAGGTAAGCATTTCGCGCACGTAGAATTCGGGTTCGATCGCGCATCGTTCGATGAGCTTGTCGATGAACCGCGGGTCAGGGGTCGTGCCGACCGCCAGCGCTGCCCGCAGTCGCGCTGACGAGCGGCTGTCCTCCAGCCCCTGGAGAGCTCGAATCGTATCCGTGTCCTGTTTTGGCATGGTCGTCGGGACCACCTCCTTGGCCACAGTGAAGACCTTGTCACTGTGTCAAGGTCAAGCGGGGTCACGCCGTGAGATCACCGATGCCCGAACGGACCGCGGCTCGATCGCGGCGGCCGACGCGACATCCGCGGCGAAGGCGCCGCACATGGCAGCGGCTCCAGGTCGTCGTCCGCGCGTCGCGTCACACTCCCGGCGGCTGTGTCGTCCTACTGCTGAGACACCGTCCGGCACAGAGCAGAGGAGAGACCGCATGTCGGCAGCCGGGGCAACAAGCAACACAGCGACACTCAACCGCTTCCACTCCGCCGTGAACAGCGGCGACCCGGAAATCATCTCGAAGGCCATCGACGAGTTCGTCGCACCGGACATGCTCTTCGACGCGCCGGTACCGACGGGCGCGACGGGAGCGGAGGCCCTGAAGCGGGTGTGGGAGGTGCTCCTGCGCGCGTTCCCCGACATCCACGTCGCCGTCGAGGAGACGATCACGGAGGGCGACAAGGTCGTCTCCAGGAACACGGTGACCGGGACCCACCGGGGCGAGTACCAGGGCCTGCCGCCCACCGGGAAGACCGTCACCTACAACGAGATCTTCATCTTCCGCTTCGCCGACGGGCGCATCGCCGAGATCCGGGGCGTCGTCGACGTCCTCGCGCAACTGCGCCAGCTCGGCGCCCTCCCGTCCTGACGAGGCCCACGGGCCGCCGAGGCCGTCGGCGGCTCCAGCCGCGGCGCCGATGCGCCCACTGTGCGAAACCATGGTTTCGCACCGGCCCGCCGGAAGCCTCCCGGGGAACTCCCCGACAGCCCACGGCCGTTGCGGAACCTGTCGGGCAACCATCTGTGCGAAGACCACGGGCACGGGGACGAGTTCCGCACTGGAGTCGCGGACATGGATCGTGGATACGCCCGCATCAGCGCCTCATGGCAGGACCTCACCCGCCAGATCGACGCCCTCAACGCCGAAGGCATCCCTACTGCATAGGCGCCGCCTTGGCGATGCGCACCGCAACGGCCCACCCCGACCAGGTGGCCACCGTCGCCGGATACCCCGGCGACGCCTTCAGCCCGCCGCACTGCAGCGCCACTGGGACCGCCTGCTCCCCCTCCTCGACCGCACCCTGGCCAACAGCTGAGGCTCCGGCTCGGAAGCCGAAGCTGAAGTACACAACTCCGGAGTGCTGGCTCGCACGCCAGCCGCAAAGTAGCGGCCGGGACCTGGTGATCGTGGTCATGCGCTCTCTGCCGCCGCAGCCTGTTCGTCGTGCTCGCGCAGCATCCGCATCACGGTCGCGGGTGAGAGGTGCTCGCCGCGCTTCTTGCCGGTCCGGATGACCAGCCGGCCGGCGATCTCGCGCAGGGAGAGCTGCTCCTCGGGTGCTGATTCGTTCGTGGAGCAGGCGGTGCACCCCGGAGGCCTCGAAGGCGTCGACCTGCGACTGGATCTCCTGCGTCCGAGTCGAGACGCGGGCGCGGCCGAGGCGGACCTCCATCGGCGTGGACGCTGTCGCAGGCTTCACAGCCGGCAGGGTCGTCCAGAGCGCGCCCGCTCGGCGACCGGCGGAACTGATCAGCGGCCGCCCTTCCCGCGGTTTTTCCCACTCTCGTTCACTGAGGCGGAAGGCCAAACGACGGGGTTCGCTGAGTAGACGCCTCGATTGGATGAGTGCGGTCACGGCCGGTCAGGGCATGACCCGGCCGCAACGATGTACTAGAGTTATCTCGACATCGAGATATCTGCCAGGAGGCGTACCGCTGCCGCGCCAGTAAGGCATGCCTAACTAAGGCTTACCTTAGCGGATGGGGCAAGGACCTGTGACGGCAGGATTGCGGTGGTACGCGCGAATTTCATGCATGAAGGAGACTGTCGTGTCGGCGAACAGCTTCGACGCCCGCAGCACGCTGCAGGTGGGCGACGAGTCGTACGAGATCTTCCGGCTGGACAAGGTCGAGGGCTCCGCCCGTCTGCCTTACAGCCTGAAGGTGCTGCTGGAGAACCTGCTCCGCACCGAGGACGGCGCGAACATCACCGCCGACCACATCCGGGCGCTCGGCGGCTGGGACTCGCAGGCCCAGCCCAGCCAGGAGATCCAGTTCACGCCGGCCCGCGTGATCATGCAGGACTTCACCGGCGTGCCCTGTGTCGTGGACCTCGCGACCATGCGTGAGGCCGTGAAGGAGCTGGGCGGCGACCCGGCGAAGATCAACCCCCTCGCCCCGGCCGAGCTGGTCATCGACCACTCCGTCATCGCCGACAAGTTCGGCACCAGCGACGCGTTCGCGCAGAACGTCGAGCTGGAGTACGGCCGTAACAAGGAGCGCTACCAGTTCCTGCGCTGGGGCCAGACCGCGTTCGACGAGTTCAAGGTCGTCCCGCCCGGCACCGGCATCGTCCACCAGGTCAACATCGAGCACCTGGCCCGTACGGTCATGGTCCGAGGCGGCCAGGCCTACCCGGACACCCTCGTCGGCACCGACTCGCACACCACCATGGTCAACGGCCTCGGCGTGCTGGGCTGGGGCGTCGGCGGCATCGAGGCCGAGGCCGCGATGCTCGGCCAGCCGGTCTCGATGCTCATCCCGCGCGTCGTCGGCTTCAAGCTGACCGGTGAGCTGAAGCCGGGCACGACCGCCACCGACCTCGTGCTGACCATCACCGAGATGCTGCGCAAGCACGGTGTCGTCGGCAAGTTCGTCGAGTTCTACGGCGAGGGTGTGGCCGCCACCTCGCTCGCCAACCGCGCCACCATCGGCAACATGTCGCCGGAGTTCGGCTCCACGGCCGCGATCTTCCCGATCGACAACGAGACGCTGAAGTACCTGCGCCTGACCGGCCGCGACGAGCAGCAGGTCGCGCTCGTCGAGGCGTACGCCAAGGAGCAGGGCCTCTGGCTGGACCCGGCCGCCGAGCCGGACTTCTCCGAGAAGCTGGAGCTGGACCTGTCGACGGTCGTCCCGTCGATCGCCGGCCCGAAGCGCCCGCAGGACCGCATCGTCCTGGCCAACGCCGCCACGCAGTTCGAGCGCGACGTTCTGAACTATGTGTCGACTGCGGACGAGTCGGGCGAGGAGTCCTTCCCGGCCTCCGACTCCCCGGCCGCCGCCGACGGTGTGCCGACCCGTCCGACCACGGTCACCGCCCCCGACGGTTCGACGTACGAGATCGACCACGGCGCCGTCACCGTCGCCGCGATCACCTCCTGCACCAACACCTCGAACCCGTACGTCATGGTCGCCGCCGCCCTGGTGGCCAAGAAGGCGGTCGAGAAGGGCCTGACCCGCAAGCCGTGGGTCAAGACCACGCTCGCCCCGGGCTCCAAGGTCGTCACCGACTACTTCGACAAGGCGGGGCTCACCCCCTACCTCGACAAGGTCGGCTTCAACCTCGTCGGCTACGGCTGCACCACCTGCATCGGCAACTCCGGCCCGCTGCCGGAGGAGGTCTCCAAGGCCGTCAACGAGCACGACCTGGCCGTGACCTCGGTGCTCTCCGGCAACCGTAACTTCGAGGGCCGGATCAACCCCGACGTCAAGATGAACTACCTCGCCTCCCCGCCGCTGGTCGTCGCGTACGCCCTCGCCGGTTCGATGAAGGTGGACATCACCAAGGACGCGCTCGGCACCGACCAGGACGGCAAGCCGGTCTACCTGACCGACATCTGGCCGACCGAGGCCGAGGTCAACGACGTCGTGGCCAACGCCATCGGCGAGGACATGTTCAACAAGTCCTACCAGGACGTCTTCGCGGGCGACGCCCAGTGGCAGGCGCTGCCGATCCCGACCGGCAACACCTTCGAGTGGGACCCCGAGTCGACCTACGTCCGTAAGCCCCCGTACTTCGAGGGCATGACGATGGAGACCACGCCGGTCAGCGACATCGCCGGTGCGCGCGTCCTCGCCAAGCTGGGCGACTCGGTCACCACTGACCACATCTCCCCGGCCGGTGCGATCAAGGCCGACACCCCGGCCGGCAAGTACCTCACCGAGCACGGTGTGGAGCGTCGTGACTTCAACTCCTACGGCTCGCGCCGTGGTAACCACGAGGTCATGATCCGCGGCACCTTCGCCAACATCCGCCTGCGCAACCAGATCGCGCCGGGCACCGAGGGCGGCTACACCCGCGACTTCACCCAGGCCGACGCTCCCGTCTCCTTCATCTACGACGCGTCGCAGAACTACCAGGCCGCCGGCGTCCCGCTGGTCATCCTGGCCGGCAAGGAGTACGGCTCCGGCTCGTCCCGCGACTGGGCCGCCAAGGGCACCGCGCTCCTCGGCGTCAAGGCCGTCATCGCCGAGTCCTACGAGCGCATCCACCGCTCGAACCTCATCGGCATGGGCGTGCTCCCGCTCCAGTTCCCGGAGGGCGCCACCACCGAGTCCCTCGGCCTCACCGGCGAGGAGACCTTCTCCTTCACCGGCGTCGAGGAGCTGAACAACGGCACCACGCCGCGCACGGTCAAGGTCACCACCGACACCGGCGTGGAGTTCGACGCGGTCGTCCGCATCGACACCCCCGGCGAGGCGGACTACTACCGCAACGGCGGCATCATGCAGTACGTGCTGCGGTCGCTGATCCGCAAGTAAGTCCCCGCAACACCACGACGGGCCGCACTCCCTCGATTGAGGGGGTGCGGCCCGTTTGCGTACCGGTGGGCCGGTCTCAGAACATCAGGCGGTAGCTGCCGAAGGAGCCGTGTGCCTTGACGGGCTTGGCGTACGGCGCGGATTCCTTGCCGGTGCCCTGGTAGATGTACAGCGTGCCGTTGCCGGCGCGGGCCAGCAGATCGGCGATGCCGTCGCGGTTCACATCGCCGCTGGAGTGCAGGTAGTTGTAGCTGTTCCAGCCCCCGCCGATCTTCTTGCGGGACGCGAACGGCGCCTTGGGGTCGCCGGTGCCCTTGTAGAGCCAGAGCACCCCCGCCTTGTCCTTGGCCACGATGTCGGCACGGCCGTCACCGGTGAGGTCGCCCTGGCCGGCGAGCTGGGTGTAGCCGCCCCATCCGGCGCCGACCCGGATCCGCGGGGTCACCGTGCCGTCGGGGCGGGCCAGGTAGACCCACAGCACACCGGCCTTGTCGACGGCGAGGATGTCCGACTCCTTGGCACCGCCGACGGTGCCCGGGGAGAGGACCTTGGAGTAGATCTGCCAACCGCCGCCGATGGCGCGGGTCTTCACCATGCCGTCGGCATCGGTGTAGGTGTACGACAGGGCGCCGTTGTTCATCCAGTAGTAGGTGGCGTCGCCGTAGCCGTCCTTGTCGTTGTCGACCTGGGCCGCGGCCTTGAGGTACGTGAAGTCCCCGATGTCGTCGCCGTCGAAGATCTTGTCACGGGGGCCGAAGTTCCCCGTGCGGTCGGGCGCGTACATGAAGAGACTGCCGTCCCGCTCGACACCGTCCAGGACGAAGAAGAACGGGGTGTAGTACACCGTGCCGGCCGCGGCCTTGCCGTGCTCGGGGGTGGCCACTGCCGTGAGCCGCGAGGCGTCGGACGGTGCGGGGCTGTCGGCCAGCGCGGTGGCCGCGGTCGAACCTGCCAGCGTGGTGGCGAGAGCAACGGCCGCGAGCCGGGCAAGGGTGCGTCCGCGCCGACGGCCGAAGGGAAGTATCACCTGATGTCTCCCGATATTCAGATAAGAGACGTGACGCGCCCCATAAGGGACGCGTCACGTGATCATCTGAATAGTTCCACAGGAACCCCACCGGTCAACCGGTTTACGGGGCTCCGAGCAGCTCGATCTCCGCGAGGGTGACCGTCTTGCCGTCGCTCACCACGCGGTAGTGCTGGTAGGCACCCGGGTGGGCGATGCCGAACACCCGGGTCTGTCTGTCCCAGCTGAAGCTCTCGCCGGAGCGGCGGTCCAGCTCCTGCCAGTGCCGGCCGTCGGCGGAGCCCTCCAGCCGCCAGGCGGTGGGGGCCGCGGTGCGGTCGGCCGAGGTCAGGGTGTACGAGGCGACCTGGGTGGGGCCGGTCAGGTCGGCCGTGGCGGTGGTGAACGCGGCCGAGGTGTCCGAGGTGTTGTCGAAGAGCGGCCCGGCGGCCGGCACGGTCACATCGGCCGGCGGCGTCGGGATCTTGTCGTCCTTGGTGAGGGAGGTCGGGGCGGCGTTCGGACCGGTGCCCCAGGCGGAGGGCTTGGCGCCCATGGTGAAGTCCAGGGTGCCGCCGCGGGCGAGGAGCCGGTGTGGCAGGGCGGTGGAATTCCAGGGCTTGCCGTTCACCCGGAGGCTTTGGACATAGACGTTGTGCGCGTTGTTGCGCGGGGCCTTGATGGTGAGATCGCGGCCGTTCTCCAGATGGACGGTGGCCTTGGTGAACAGCGGTGAGCCCACCGCGTATTCGCCCTGACCCATGACCAGCGGATAGAAGCCGAGCGAGCTGAAGACGTACCACGCGGACATCTCGCCGTTGTCCTCGTCGCCCGGATATCCCTGGCCGATCTCACTGCCGAGGTAGAGCCGGGACATCGCCTCGCGGACCTTTTCCTGGGTCTTCCAGGGCTGTCCTGCCGCGTCGTAGGTGTAGGCGATGTGGTGCGAGGGCTGGTTGCTGTGCCCGTACATGCCCATACGGGTGTCGCGGGCCTCGGTCATTTCGTGGATCACCTCGCCGTAGGAGCCGGCGAATTCCTTGGACGCGGTCTCCGGGGTGGAGAAGTACGCATCCAGTTTCTTGGCCAGACCGGAGCGGCCGCCGTAGAGGTTGGCCAGGCCCCGGGTGTCCTGCGGCGCGGTGAAGGCGAAGGTCCAGGCGTTGGTCTCGGTGTAGTCGTTGCCCCAGACGCGGGGGTCGAACCTGTCCGGGCGCAGCCGCCAGTTGCCCCGGGCGTCCTTGCCCTGGAAGAAGCCGACCTTGTCGTCGAAGAGTTTGACGTAGTTCTGGGCGCGGCTCAGGAAATAGGCCGATTCTTCCTTGTAGCGGGGCTTTTTGGTCTTCTCGTACAGCGCCTTCCCCATACGGGCGATACCGAAGTCGTTGAGATAGCCCTCCAGCGCCCAGGACATGCCCTCGCGGGTATCGGTGCTCGTATAGCCGAGGAAGGGGGCGGTGTTCATGCCCTTACGGCCGACGCCTGGATTCGGCGGGGCGACGGTGGCGTTCTTGACGGCCGCGGCATAGGCCGCCTCGGCGTCGAATTCCACTCCCTTGGCGTAGGCATCGGCGAACGCCACATCGGAACTTGTCCCGGTCATCAGATCCGCATAGCCGGGCGAGGACCACCGGGAGATCCAGCCGCCGTCCTTGTACTGCTGGACGAAGCCGTCGACCATCTTCCCGGCCCGTTCCGGGGTGAGCAGCGAATAGGCGGGCCAGGTGGTCCGGTAGGTGTCCCAGAATCCGTTGTTGACGTACACCTCACCGTCGACGACCTTCGAGCCGGTGTGCGTCGGGGTGTCCTGGCCGATCTGCGGCGAGAAGGGGCTGGCGTAGCGGCTGCGCGAACCGACCTGCTCGAAGCCGGAGTTGGGGTAGAGGTAGAGGCGGTAGAGGTTGGAGTAGAGGGTGGTGAGCTGGTCGCGGCTCGCCCCCTCGACCTCGATCCGGCCCAGCAGGTCGTCCCACTGCGACTGCGCCCGGTGCTCGACGCCGGCGAAGGAGGCATCGGCGGGGATCTCCCGGGACAGATTCTCCTTCGCCTGGTCCACGCTGATCAGCGAGGTGGCGATCCGCATGGTGACGGTGTGGTCCGCGCCGGGCCTGAAGCGGAGATAGCCGGTGACGTCCTTGCCGCCCCCGCCCCCGGTGCAAGCACCGGCTCCACTGGAGCGGCTGACGCCGCACTCGCTGATGCGGCCGCCGCCGGTGACCGGGGCGTCGAAGACGCCGTAGACGAAGAGCCGGGTGGCGCCGACCGACAGTCCGCTCTTGACGTCCGAGAAGCCGGTGACGATCCCGCGCTCGGTGTCCAGGCTCAGCCCGCCCTTGTTGTTGACATTGTCGAAAATCAGGCTTGCGCTGTCGCCGGGGAAGGTGAAGCGCATCAGCGCGGCGTGGTCGGCCGGGGTGATCTCCGTCTTGAGGCCGTTGTCGAAGGTCACGCCGTAGTAGTGCGGCTTCGCGGTCTCGTTGGCGTGGTGGAACGGCAGCGCGCGGCCGGTGCGCGAGGCGTCCGGGGTGCCGGCCGCGACGGACGGCATGACCTGGAAGGTCTGCCGGTCGCCCATCCAGGGGCTGGGCTCATGGCTTGCGCTGAAGGCCTGCAGGGTGGGCAGATTGTCGGCGTTGTTCTTCCGCGCGTATTCGTAGAGCCAGTCCGCGGAGCCCGCGTTGGTCACCGGCGTCCAGAAATTGAAACCGTTGGGGACGGCGGTGGCAGGGAAGGTGTTGCCGCGCGAGAAGCTGCCGCTGGAGAGAGTGCCGCGGGTGGTGACGGCGTAGTCGGAGAGATGGGCGAGCGGCTTGTCCGGGGCCTTGGGGCCGATGGTGATGTCATCGACCCAGCCACGGAAGGCCGGTGCGGTGCGCGGAGCCTTGGGCGCGTCGTAGGCGACCAGGATCCGGTCGACGGTCTTGCCGGCGGCGACCGTGCCGATCCGTGACTCGCGGTGGTTCCACTGGTTGACGTAGAGCGTCTTGGAGGCGGCCTGCCCCTGTGGTGTCAGCGGGACGCCGTGCTGGTCGACGGCGTGCAGATCGCTGAGGTAGGTGCCGTCGGTGAAGGCTAGATCGAGGGAGACATGGGTCGCGGGGTAGGCCGGATCGGCGGTGGCCATCTCCGGGAAGAGCTTGTACGAGAGCGACGTTGACGCGGTGACGGGGGTGTCGACGTCGAAGATCTTGTTGTACGAGTAGCCGCGGCCGTCGGCGGTGTGGGTACCGGCGTAGCGCAGCGCATGGCCGCCGGTGAAGCCGGCGTGCGCCTTGGCGGTGGGGGAGTCGGTGGGGCCGGTGTCGGTCCTGGTGCTCATGCCGGGCGCCGCGGGGGTGGTCTCCGGGGTGACGCCCGAGGTCCTGGGCTTTCCGTCGGTGCCGGTGTCGACGGTGTCGGTCCAGTCCGGCCGCGGATCGCCGGATTCGAAGGAGGAGCTGAACTCCGCCGGCCCCCGGGGCTTTTGGGGCGGCGCGGCCTGGGCTGCGCCGGCTGGGCCTTGCACGGTGATGACGAGCAGAGCGGCCGCCACGAGGGCGGCGGGGCGGGCGATCGCCCGCAGGGGACTGTGCTGGTGTCTGAGCCGCACGCGAGCCCTTTCAACATGAGTGACATCGTTGTCAGTTGAATGACGCCAAGGCAAACAGAGATAAGTAAGGTGCGTGGGGACTTTGGTGTCAAGGGTGTCGCTGCGATCGGTGGGCCGGTCGTGTCGCCGGGCGGTCCGGCGAGCGGACGCAGGGCGGATCCGCCGCATGCCGGCGAGGTCTCAACTAGGGAAAGACTCCCGTCCAACCCTGCATTCGATCTTGCCCCTTCGGCCGGAAGTGGACTATACCTGTCGGCGTCCGATCGGCCGTACGACCAAGGCCGTGGATGCCGGGGGGAAGGCGGGGAACAGATGATTTCCCCGCATTTCTCTAGCGCGCCCGGTGCACATCCCGTACAACTCAGCTTCATCTGACCCGCGGTGCCGGGGTGGCTCCGGTACACCGCCTGAGTCCTGAAGAAGGCGAGGACTTGAGCATGGGATCCACCTCAGAATTCAACCGTCGTGATCTGGTCAAGCGAGCCGCGGCCCTGGGGATCGTCGCCGTACCGGCCATGAGCATGCTCTCCGCGTGTGCCAGTGGCGGCAGCGACGGCGAGGACAAGGTCGAAAAGGGCAAGAAGTCGGCCAAGAATCCGCTCGCGGTCAATGAGTCCGCCGGCCTCGATGTGGTCATCTTCGACGGCGGATTCGGCGACAAGTACGCCAAGGATGCACAGGGCGAGTACATCAAGGCCTTCCCCAAGGCCGACGGCAAGGTCAAGCTCGCCTCGACCCAGAAGATCCAGTCGACGCTGCAGCCGCGCTTCAACGGTGGAAACCCCCCGGACCTCGTCGACAACTCCGGCGCGGAACAGATGGATTTCGGCACGCTGGTGGCCAAGGACCAGTTGACCGACCTCACCGCACTCCTCGACGCCCCCTCCGTCGACGACCCGAACAAGAAGGTGCGGGACACCCTGCGCCCCGGTGTCGTCGAAATGGGCCAGTTCGGCGGCAAGGAGACCTGGATCCTCTACTACGCGTACACGGTCTACGGCGTCTGGTACTCCAAGAGCAATCTGCAGAAGCTGGACGCGGAATACCCGGAGACCTGGGACGACATGCTGGCCCTGTGCGCGAAGGCCAAGAAGAAGGGCGTCGCGGGCTGGACGTACCCGGGTAAGTACCCCTACTACCTCCCCTTCAGCCTCTACCCGTTCATCGCCAAGATCGGCGGCACCGAGGTCCTGCGGAAGATCGACAATCTGGAGCCGAACGCCTGGAAGGACCCGGCGGTCAAGGCGGCATTCGAGGCCTACTACGAGCTGTACAAGAAGGGCTATGTCCTCAAGGGCTCGCCCGGTCTCGACCACCTGCAGTCGCAGAAGGCGTGGGCCGAGGGCAAGGCGCTGTTCATCCCCAACGGTTCCTGGGTGGAGAACGAGTCGGCCAAGCAGATCGCGAAGAACCCCAGCTTCGATCTCGCGGTCGGCGCCCCGTCCAGCCTGTCCACCTCCGACAAGATGCCGTACGGCACCATCTGGGCCTCGGGCGGCGAGCCGTACATCGTCCCGAGGAAGGCCCGGAACGCCGAGGGCGGCATGGAACTGCTGCGCATCATGCTCAGCAAGAAGTCCTCGCAGAATTTCATCAAGCAGGTTTCCTCGCTCACCTCGCTCAATGGCGGCACCGAGGGGCTGAAGCTCCCGCCGGGCCTGGCATCGGCGCAGGTGGCGCTGCAGAAGGCCGGCCAGAACATCGTCAACCCGCGGTTGCAGGACTGGTATGTGGCGCTGCAGAAGGAGAAGATCGGCGTCGGTGCGCTGGGCGAGATGATGGCCGGCCGTATGACGCCCGACGAGGCCATCACAAAGATCCAGAAGTACGCGGACGACACCCGCGACGACTCAAGCGTCAAGAAGTACAAGCGCTGACCGACAAGCTTGTGGGGGCACCGCCCAGCGTTGGCTGGGGGAGCGGCACCGGCGGTGGCAAACGCAGGGAGAGAACGGGATCGGGAGTCATGAAACACGGTAAGTACCGTTTCATCGCGGGGTTCTTGGTCCTCCCGCTGGCGATTTACGCGATCTTCGTGATCTCGCCCTTCTTGCAGGCCATTTACTACTCCTTCACGGACTGGACCGGACTGAGTCCGGACATGAAGATGGTCGGCTTCGACAACTACGCGCGTCTCTTCACGGACGATGTCTTCTGGTCCGCCGTGGGCAACAGCGTGACGTTGTTGCTGCTGCTGCCGGTGGTGACGCTCTCGCTCGGGCTGTTCTTCGCCTTCATGCTCAACGTCGGTGGCCGCCGCCGGAAGAAGGCGGTCATCGGCGGAGTCCGCGGCTCGGGCACCTACAAAATCCTCTACTTCTTCCCGCAGGTGCTGTCGGTCCCGATCGTCGCACTGCTGTTCCAGTTCGCCTACAACCCGGAGAGCGGTGCGCTCAACGCGTTCTTCAAGGCGATCGGGCTCGACAATGTGCAGCCGGACTGGCTGGGCGATCCGCAGATCGCGCTGTGGTGCGTCATGGCGGCGATGGTGTGGGCCAATGTCGGCTTCTATGTCGTGCTCTTCTCGGCCGGGATGAGCTCCATTCCGAAGGACTTCTACGAGGCCGCGCTGCTGGACGGCGCAAACCGCTTCAACACGTTCTTCCGGATCACCCTGCCGCTGTTGTGGGACACCGTGCAGACCGGCTGGATCTATATGGGCATCCTCGCCCTGGACGTTTCCGCCTTCGCGTTCGTGCAGATCATGAGTGTCGGTCCGGGCGGCCCCGACTATTCGACCGAGGTCCTTCCGCTGTACGTGTACCAGAAGACCTTCCGCGACGGTCAGGCCGGATATGCGACGGCCATCGGCGTTTCCCTGCTGATCGTGACCCTCATCTTCTCGGCCATCGTGATGCGGCTGGGACGACGCGAGCGACTGGAGTTCTGATGAGTGCGCAGACAGATCCCGCGGACCTCCCGGGTGTGACGAAGGAGCAGGGACGTCCCCAGGACGGCGCGGGCACCTCGCGGCTTCCCGGGCCGCGCGCGGGACGGGGCGGGAAGGACGGCGCTCCGGCCGGCGCCACAAGCAGTGAGGGCAAGGTCCTCAACGTCTTTTCGCACGGAGTCCTGGTGATCTGGGGCCTGTTGGTCACCATGCCGCTGCTGTGGGCGGTGGTCAGCTCCTTCAAGGACGACACCGAGATCTTCGGCTCGCCCTGGGGACTGCCGTCGGTCCTGCACTTCGACAACTGGTCACGCGCCTGGGACAAGGCGAACATGGGCCAGTACTTCCTCAACTCGCTGATCGTCGTGGGCGGTTCGCTGATCGGCACGATGCTGCTGGGCGCGATGGCGGCGTATGTGCTGGCCCGCTTCGACTTCCCGGGCAACCGCTTTGTGTACTTCCTGTTCGTGGGCGGGATGGGCTTCCCGGTCATCCTGGCGCTGGTCCCGCTGTTCTTCGTCATGAAGAACATGGCGCTGCTGGACACCTACCACGGGCTGATCCTGGTCTATATCGCCTACTCGCTGCCGTTCACGGTCTTCTTCCTCAGCGGATTCTTCAAAACGCTGCCCACATCGGTGGCCGAGGCGGCGCTCATCGACGGCGCCTCGCACACCCGCACCTTCTTCCAGGTGATGCTGCCGATGGCCAAGCCCGGCCTGATCAGCGTCGGGATCTTCAACTTCCTCGGGCAGTGGAATCAATATCTGCTGCCCACGGTGCTCAATGTCGGGGACCCGGACAAGAAGATGCTGACCCAGGGGCTGGTGGCCCTGGCGGTGAGCCAGGGATACAAGGGCGACTGGTCGGGGCTGTTCGCGGGGCTGACGATCGCGATGCTGCCGGTGCTCGCCGCGTACATCATCTTCCAGCGGCAGGTGGTCGCCGGTCTGACCGCCGGGGCGCTCAAGTAGCACCGCGTGCGCCGCGCCCCCGGGGCCTCCCGCCGGATCGCCGGTGGGAGGCCTCGCGCATGGACGGCCGTTTCCCCATCGCGCAAGGACTTGACGGGAGGCGGCCCGGGCAGCTCAGCTTAGATTCACATGTTGGAGACAAGCCGGGCCCCGCTGATGTGGCCCGGCCCGGCGGGCGGTCGTCGTGCCTCCCCCAGCAGCCGCTGGGAGTGGTACCCCCAGCCCCAGTCAGGAGTGGATGAGTCGATGGAGACTCCCGGGTCGCAGTCCTCGCTGCACCGAGCCAATCTGGAGCGGGTCGTACGCGCGGTGCGTATGGCGGGCTCACTCACGCAGGCGGAGATCGCCCGGAGCACGGGGCTGTCCGCCGCCACCGTCTCCAACATCGTTCGTGAGTTGAAGGACGGCGGGACCGTTGAGGTGACCCCGACCTCGGCGGGCGGGCGGCGGGCGCGCAGCGTCTCGCTCTCCGGCGATGCGGGCATCGTCGTAGGGGTCGATTTCGGGCACTCCCATCTGCGGGTGGCGGTCGGAAACCTCGCCCACCAGGTGCTCGCCGAGGAGGCCGAGCCGATCGATGTGGACGCCTCCGCCGCCCAGGGCTTCGACCGGGCGGAACAGCTGGTCAACCGGCTGATCGAGGCGACCGGGATCGGCCCGGGCAAGGTCATCGGCGTGGGCCTGGGTGTGCCGGGCCCCATCGACGTGGAATCGGGGACGCTGGGCTCGACCGCGATCCTGCCGGGCTGGTCCGGTACGAACCCCAGCCAGGAGCTCTCCGCGCGCCTCGGAGTGCCCGTCTACGTCGACAACGACGCCAACCTCGGCGCGCTGGGCGAGCTGGTGTGGGGCGGGGGCCGCGGGGCCGCCGACCTCGCGTACATCAAGGTCGCCAGCGGTGTCGGCGCGGGCCTGGTGATCAGCGGGCAGATCTACCGCGGGCCGGGCGGTACGGCGGGCGAGATCGGGCACATCACGCTGGACGAGTCCGGCCCGGTGTGCCGCTGCGGCAACCGCGGCTGCCTGGAGACCTTCACCGCGGCGCGGTACGTCCTCCCGCTGCTTCAGCCGAGCCATGGCGCGGATCTGACCATGCCGCGGGTGGTGCAGCTGGCCCGCGAGGGCGACCCGGGCTGCCGACGGGTGATTGCGGACGTAGGCCGCCATATCGGTAGTGGTGTGGCGAATCTGTGCAATCTGCTCAATCCCAGCAGAGTGGTGCTCGGCGGCGATCTCGCCGAGGCCGGTGAGCTGGTGCTCGCGCCGATCCGGGAGTCGGTGTCGCGGTACGCGATCCCCAGCGCTGCACGGCAGTTGGGCATCGTTCCCGGCACGCTCGGCGGCCGAGCGGAGGTGCTGGGCGCGCTGGCGCTGGTGCTGAGCGAGATGGGCGATTCGACCCTTCTCGACGGTGCGCAGAGCACGGACGCACCCGCCATAGCGTGAGCGCGCTGCGTTCACACAGCTAACGCATGGCACCGTTGCCATCTCGTTAAGGATTTACTTCTTGACGGTCGGCTGTCGGCCGAGTTGACTTCCAGCCACCTCGGCCGCAACGACGCGGCCTCGTCAGGGAGGCAACCCCAATGAACGTTTGGACGCGTCGCGTCGTTATAGGAACCGCCGCCGTTTCGATGGCGCTCTCCGTGGCCGCCTGCGGTAAGGCCGGAGACGGCGCCAAGGGCGGCGGTGGCGACAACAAGACCATCGGCCTGCTGCTGCCGGAGAACAAGACCACGCGTTACGAGACCTTCGACCGCCCGCTCATGGAGGCGAAGATCAAGGCGCTGTGCAGCGACTGCACGGTGAAGTACAACAACGCGGCGCAGGAGACCGAGACCCAGAAGAAGCAGTTCGACGCGCTGATCACCCAGGGCGTGAAGGTGATCATTCTGGACGCGGTCGACTACAAGGCCACCAAGTCCTGGGTGAACCAGGCCGCCAAGAAGGGCGTCAAGGTCGTCGCGTACGACCGGCTGGCCGAGGGCAACATCTCCGCCTATGTCTCCTACGACAACGAGAAGATCGGCCGCCTGCAGGGCCAGGCACTGGTCAAGGCGCTGGGCGACAAGGCCAAGGACAGCAAGGTCGTCATGATCAACGGTTCGCCGACCGACCCGAACATGCCGTTCTTCAAGAAGGGCGCCCACAGCGTCCTCGACAAGCAGGTCAAGAAGATCGCTTACGAGCAGGACATCCCGGACTGGTCGCCGGACGAGGCCAACCGCAAGATGGGCGCGGCCCTCGACTCGCTCGGCAAGGACGGCTTCCAGGGCGTCTACTCCGGCAACGACGGCATGGCCGGCGGCATCATCACCGCGCTCAAGCAGAAGGGCGTCAAGGTCCCGGTCGGCGGCCAGGACGCCGAGCTCGCGGGCCTGCAGCGGCTCCTCAAGGGCGACCAGGCGTTCACGATCTACAAGCAGATCAAGCCGCAGGCCGACTCCACGGCCGAGATCGCCGTCAAGCTGCTCAAGGGCGAGAAGATCGACTCCCTGACGTCCACCAAGGTCGACAGCCTCAGCGGCGAGGTCAAGGGCATCCCGGCGAAGCTCTACGACGCGCAGATCGTGACCAAGGACAACATCGCCTCCACGATCATCAAGGACAAGGTCTACAAGGCGAGCCAGATCTGCACCGGTGACGTCAAGAAGGCCTGCGAGGCGGCCGGCATCAAGTAAGGCACCCGGGCCCCGGCCCCAGGCCTGCGGCCCCCAGGCCCCAGGCCCCCGGCCACCCGTCAGCCGGGGCCCGCGGCATCGCCCGCGGCCCCGGCCCCGGTCCGCCACCCGCCCCGTGCCACCCCGTCCCGGGCGTGTGCACCGGACCGGACCTCGCAAGCCCCCCTGCTCCATGCACCACCATCCCCGCCGTTGTGACGGCGGCGAAGGAGATGATTCACGTGTCCGCTACGCCTGTGCTGGCGTTGCGCGGAATCTCCAAGCGGTTCGGCGCCGTCCAAGCACTGACGGACGTCACCCTGGAGATCCACCCCGGTGAGGTGGTCGCCCTCGTCGGCGACAACGGCGCCGGCAAGTCCACGCTCGTCAAGACCATCTCGGGCGTCCACCCCGTGGATGACGGCGCCATCGAGTGGGAGGGCAGGACGGTCGGCATCAACAAGCCGCACGACGCCCAGGAACTCGGCGTCGCGACCGTCTACCAGGACCTCGCGCTCTGCGACAACCTCGACGTCGTCGCCAACCTCTACCTCGGCAGCGAGATCCGCACCGCGGGCGTCCTGGACGAGATCGCGATGGAGAAGCGCGCCAAGGAGCTGCTGGACACCCTGTCCATCCGCATCCCCAGCGTCCGTATCCCCGTCGCGGCGCTCTCCGGCGGTCAGCGGCAGGTCGTCGCGATCGCCCGTGCGCTGATCGGCGACCCGAAGGTCGTCATCCTCGACGAGCCCACCGCCGCCCTCGGTGTCGAGCAGACCGCCCAGGTCCTCGACCTCGTCGAGCGGCTGCGCGAGCGCGGCCTCGGCGTCATCCTCATCAGCCACAACATGGCCGATGTGCAGGCCGTCGCGGACCGGGTCGCGGTGCTGCGGCTGGGCCGCAACAACGGTGTCTTCGACGTCGAGGGCACCTCCCACGAAGAGATCATCGCCGCGATCACCGGCGCCTCGGACAACGCCGTGACCCGCCGCAAGGCGCGCACGAACCAGGTGAAGAAGGAGGCCGGAGCATGAGCGACCTCACCAAGCAGCCCGCCGGCGAAGAGCAGGCGACGACCGAGGCACCGGCCGCCGCCGACACCCCGCAGCCGGCCGCCGTCGACCCCCGGCTGCTCGTCCGGGAACAGGGCTTCACCGGCTATCTCAACGACTTCAAGCGCCGGGTGCGCGGCGGTGAGCTGGGCTCGCTGCCGGTCATCATCGGCCTGATCGTCATCGCGATCGTCTTCCAGCTCAAGAACAGCAGCTTCCTGTCCGCGGACAGCATCGCGAACATCGGTGTCTACACCTCCGGCCTCGGCATCATGGCCGTCGGCATCGTCTTCGTGCTGCTGCTCGGCGAGATCGACCTGTCCGTCGGCTCGGTGGCGGGTGTCGGCGCGGCCGTATGGGCCGTACTCAGCGTCACCAACGGCGTCAACGACTGGCTCGCGGTCCTGATCGCGATCGTCGCGGGCATCGCCATCGGCACCCTGCACGGGTTCTTTTTCGCCAAGATCGGTGTGCCGGCCTTCGTCGTCACGCTGGCCGGCTTCCTCGGCTGGAGCGGCCTGCAGATCTGGATGATGGGCAACGAGGGCTCCATCAACACGCCCAGCGGCAGCGTGGTGGAGAGCCTCACCGGCTACTACTTCGAGGACAAGGCCGCGGGCTACGGCCTCGCGCTGGTCGCCGTCCTCGCCTACGCCGGGTCGCTGCTGCTGGACAGCAAGCGCCGCAAGGCCGCCGCGCTGCCGTCCCGGCCGCTCAGCGAGATCCTGCTGCGCACCGGCGTGGTCGCGCTGATCGCCTTCGTCGTCGCCTATGTCCTCAACGAGCCGGCCGGTGCCCGCGGTCTGCCGCTGGCCCTGGTGCTGTTCCTCGCGGTCCTGGTCATCGCCGACTTCGTGGTGCGCCGCACCACCTACGGCCGGCAGATCTTCGCGGTCGGCGGCAACGCCGAGGCGGCCCGCCGGGCCGGTATCAATGTGCACAAGATCCGGATCAGCGTCTTCGCCATCTCCGGCATGCTCGCCGCGTTCGGCGGACTGTTCATCGCCAGCCTCTCCGGCGGCGCCACCAAGAACCTGGGCTCCGGCAACACCCTGATGAACGTCATCGCGGCGGCCGTCATCGGCGGTACCAGCCTCTTCGGCGGCCGGGGAAAGATCTGGTCCGCGCTGCTGGGCATGCTGGTCATCCAGTCGATCCAGCAGGGCCTGAACCTGCTCGGCATGGCCAGTGAGATCCAGTACATGATCACCGGTGCGGTGCTGCTCGCCGCCGTCGTGATCGACTCCGTCTCCCGCCGGACGCAGAAGACCGCCGGGCGCACCTGAGCACCGGCCGTCGTCCGACGGCATCGGCGCAGCGGGCGCGCCTGAACCGCGCCCGTCGGCAGCCGACGGCACCGGCCCCCACCGGGCAATGATCCGGTGGGGGCCGGTCCGCGTGCGCGGCCGCACCCCACCGTCGGCCGAAAGCCCGTGTCACCCGAGTGACATACATCGCGAGGCCCGGGCGTCGCCACCGAAGGCGCAACATTAGACTCATCTGATCGGCAGGCTCGATCACAGCAGCAAGCTCGACCACAGCAAGGAGGCAGGGGTGCAGGAGGTGCCGCGCAAAGCGCGTCCGGCCGGGGTGGTGGCGGGTGACGGGAGGGCGTTGCTTTCCCGTATCAGGGGACCGCGGGATCTGGACCGACTGGGCCCGGAGCAGCTTGAGCAGCTGGCGGGGGAGATCCGTACCTTCCTTGTCGACGCGGTCTCCAAGACCGGCGGACACCTCGGCCCGAACCTGGGCGTGGTCGAGCTGACCATCGCCCTGCACCGTGTCTTCGACTCCCCCAAGGACCGGGTCCTCTTCGACACCGGACACCAGTCCTACGTCCACAAGCTGCTTACGGGCCGTCAGGACTTCTCGGGACTGCGCACGAAGGGCGGCCTGTCCGGCTACCCCTCGCGGGCCGAGTCCGCCCACGACGTCATCGAGAACAGCCATGCCTCGACGGTCCTGGGCTGGGCCGACGGCCTGGCCAAGGCCAACCAGGTGCGCGGCAAGGACGACCATGTCGTCGCCGTCATCGGTGACGGCGCGCTGACCGGCGGTATGGCCTGGGAGGCGCTGAACAACATCGCCGTCGCCAAGGACCGCCCGCTCGTCATCGTCGTCAACGACAACGAGCGCTCCTACGCGCCGACCATCGGCGGCCTGGCCAACCACCTCGCCACCCTGCGCACCACCGACGGCTACGAGCGCTTCCTGGCCCGTGGCAAGGACCTCCTGGAGCGCACCCCGGTCGTCGGCAAGCCGCTCTACGAGACGCTGCACGGCGCCAAGAAGGGCCTGAAGGACTTCATCGCCCCGCAGGGCATGTTCGAGGACCTGGGCCTGAAGTACGTCGGCCCGATCGACGGCCACGACCTGGAGGCCCTGGAGTCCGCGCTCCAGCGCGCCAAGCGCTTCGGCGGCCCGGTCATCGTGCACTGCCTCACCGAGAAGGGCCGCGGCTACAAGCCCGCCGAGCAGGACGAGGCGGACCGCTTCCACGGCATCGGCGTCATCCACCCGGACACCGGGCTGCCGGTGTCCTCCGGCGGTGCCAGCTGGACCTCCGTCTTCGGCGACGAGATGGTCAAGCTGGGCCAGGAGCGCGACGACATCGTGGCGATCACGGCGGCCATGCTGCAGCCGGTGGGCCTGGGCAAGTTCGCCAAGGCGTTCCCGGACCGGGTCTACGACGTCGGCATCGCCGAGCAGCATGCGGCCGTATCGGCGGCGGGCCTGGCCACCGGCGGTCTGCACCCGGTCTTCGCCGTCTACGCCACCTTCCTCAACCGCGCCTTCGACCAGGTCCTGATGGATGTCGCGCTGCACAAGTGCGGTGTCACCTTCGTCCTGGACCGGGCCGGGGTGACCGGTGACGACGGCGCCTCGCACAACGGCATGTNGACCGGTGACGACGGCGCCTCGCACAACGGCATGTGGGACATGTCCCTGCTCCAGGTCGTCCCCGGTCTGCGGATCGCCGCGCCGCGCGACGCCGACCAGGTGCGCGCCCAGCTGCGCGAGGCCGTCGAGGTCAAGGACGCCCCGACCGTCGTGCGCTACTCCAAGGGCAAGGTCGGCCCCGCCGTCGAGGCCGTGGGCCGGGTCGGCGGCATGGACGTCCTGCGCAAGCCCGCCGAGAGCGTCACACGGCCGGACGTCCTCCTGGTCTCCGTCGGCGCGCTCGCCCCGATGTGCCTGGAGATCGCCGACCTCCTCGACAAGCAGGGCATCTCGACGACCGTCGTGGACCCGCGCTGGGTCAAGCCGGTCGACGAGGCGCTGCCGGGTCTGGCCGACCGGCACCGCGTGGTGATCACCGTCGAGGACAACTCCCGTACGGGTGGCGTCGGTTCGGCCATCGCCCAGTCGCTGCGGGACGCCGGGGTGGATCTGCCGCTGCGTGACTTCGGCATCCCCGAGCGGTTCCTCGACCACGCCTCCCGCAAGGAGATCATGGCGGAGATCGGGCTCACCGCGCCGGACATCGCCCGCCAGGTGACCGGCCTGGTCGCCAAGATCGACAACCGTGCCGAGGACGTCGCCGACACCGTGGACGCCCCGGCGGCCGCCGGCGCCCAGGGCGCGGCGGAGCCGGCCGAGGCCGCCCGCGACTGATTCCGCGGACGGCAACGATGGGCCGGGCCGGTCATCCGTATGGATGTTCTGCCCGGCCCATCGGCATAACCGCTGCCACACCCCATCGGGTGAATCCCCACCGCATGGAGGCCCGCCGGGGCTGACTGTTTCCTGACATTGCGGAGACTCGGTCAGTTCAGGAGAGTTGCGAGGGTCGTCCAGGCGGAGGTTCGCCCATGAGCACACAGCACGGCACACCACACGATTCACGCCGCGATCGCGGCCTGTTCCGGACAAAGACTGTAGAGCAGTCGATCCTGGACACCGAGGAGCCGGAGCACACGCTCAAAAAGTCCCTGTCGGCGCTCGATCTGACCGTCTTCGGTGTCGGTGTCGTCATCGGCACCGGAATCTTCGTCCTCACCGGAAAAATCGCCAAGGAGCAGGCCGGGCCCGCGGTCGCGCTGTCCTTCGTCGTCGCGGGCGTGGTCTGTGCGCTGGCGGCGCTGTGTTACGCGGAGTTCGCCTCCACCGTGCCGGTCGCCGGATCGGCCTACACCTTCTCGTACGCCTCACTGGGTGAGCTGCCGGCCTGGATCATCGGCTGGGACCTGATCCTGGAACTGGCCCTGGGCTGTGCGGTGGTCGCCGTCGGCTGGTCCGGCTACATCCGCGAACTGCTGGACGGCGCTGGTTGGCATCTGCCGTCCGGCCTGGCCGGCACCCATGAAGGGCACTTCGGCTTCGATCTTCTCGCCTGCATCCTCGTGCTGGTGCTGACCGCCATCCTGGTGTTCGGCATGAAGCTGTCCTCGCGGGTGACGGCAGTGGTCGTCGCGATCAAGGTCACCGTCGTCCTGCTCGTCATCATCGTCGGCGCCTTCTTCATCAGCGGTGCCAACTACGAGCCGTTCGTGCCGCCCAGCGAGCCCAATACGGCCGGCGGCGGACTGGCCGCGCCGCTGGCGCAGCTGATGTTCGGCTTCGCCCCGTCCAACTTCGGCACCATGGGCATCTTCGCCGCGGCGGCCGTGGTCTTCTTCGCGTTCATCGGCTTCGACATCGTGGCCACCGCCGCCGAGGAGACCCGCAATCCGCAGCGCGATGTGCCGCGCGGCATCCTCGGCTCGTTGGCCATCTGCACGGTCCTCTACGTGGCCGTGTCGGTCGTCGTCACGGGCATGGAGAAGTACAGCAAGCTCTCCACCGAGGCCCCGCTGGCCGATGCGTTCAAGGACCTCGGGCACCCCTTCTACGCAGATGTGATCAGCTTCGGCGCCGCCGTCGGCCTGACCTCGGTCTGCATGATCCTGCTGCTCGGCCAGAGCCGGGTGTTCTTCGCGATGAGCCGGGACGGGCTGCTGCCGCGGGTCTTCTCGCGGGCCCACCCGAAGTACGGCACTCCCTACCGCTCGACCATCGCGCTGGGCGTCGTCGTCGCCGTGGTCTCCGGCTTCACCTCGATCGACGTCCTGGCCGAACTGGTCAACATCGGTACGCTGTTCGCCTTTGTCGTCGTCGCCATCGGCGTCGTCCTCCTCCGCCGCTCCCGGCCGGATCTGCCCCGCTCCTTCCGCACCCCGTGGGTGCCGGTGGTGCCGATGCTGTCCGTACTCGCCTCGCTGTGGCTGATGCTCAATCTGCCCGCGGAGACCTGGGTGCGGTTCGGGATCTGGATGGTGGCCGGCTTCGGGATCTACTTCGTATACGGGCGCTCGCACAGCCGCCTCGGCATCCGCAACCGGCAGGCCGGCAAGGGCTGAGCCCGGTCCGTACGCCTGCCCCCGTCCCGTCCCTCCGATCGAGCCCTGTGCACCGCGCCTGCCGCGGTGTGCGGGGCTTTCGCGTACGGCGGCGAGACGGTGGCCCTACGCCCCGCCGCGCCCGCCACCGCGCCCCCACACCGCCCGCGGCCCGGTCACCCGCGCCCCCAGCGCCTGGACCCGCTCCCGCAGCCCGCGGTCCGCGGTGACCACCAGGCAGTCCCGCCCGCCGCCTTCCTGTGCCACCAGCTCCACGATCCGGTCGTCGCCGCTGCCGCCCGCGGACACCACCCGTACGCCCTCGACGGATGTCACCCCGCGCGCCGCGCCCTCCACCACGAGGACCATCTCCAGGGGCGGCGCGACCAGCCCCGGCAGCCCGTCCGTGGCGTACCCGGGCAGCGCGTCGCGCAGCCGCTCCGCCGCGCCGTGCCGGTCCCGCCACCAGCCGTCGGGCACCGAGCCGACGACGTTCGCGGCATCGACAATGACCAAGGAATCCATGCCGCAACCCTCCCATGCCGGGGCACCACCGCCCGCGCCCCGGATGCACGAAAGCGCGGGCCGGCTCCGCCGAGCCGGCCCGCGCATCCC